>JAFQUL010000058.1 GCA_017408535.1 Clostridia bacterium | reverse complement strand
TTGTATTTTGGAGTCCCACCACATCACCGCCAATCATTTAACCTTTAGGTTAATTAAACACACAAAAAGGCATTCTGTCAATGAGTATGCTGCTAAAGTTACAAATTGTTCATATTCGTACAACGCATCACAGAGCAGAAAATAGGCGATTTTCAACCCTTAAACGTACAAAAACAGACGACACCCAACCGAAGTTGAATACCGCCTGTTTTGTTGTCCAATCCTGTTTGACAGATGCCGATTTCGTAATTTCTTCAAATTACTGTCTTATCGGCACACGGGGAAATGACAGCGTTTTTTATTTTGTATTTTATCTGAGATAATCGCAAACGGCAAGAGCAGCCACCGCACCGTCAGCTGCGGCAGTTGTGAGCTGTCTGATTGCCTTTGTTCTGCAGTCTCCAGCAGCAAAAATACCCTCAGAGGAGGTTTTAGTATCTTCACCTGCAACTATATATCCATATTCATCAAGCTTCACCAGCGAAGAAAATGCACTATTCTCGGGGGCCTGACCGACCGATACAAACACACCGTCAAGAGAAAGTGATCTGCTGTCATCGGTATTGACATTACGGAGAGTAACACCGGTTACCTTACCGTCACCGAATATCTCATCGACTACAGTATCGCAGACTATCTCAACGTTCCCCTTAGCTCGAAGACCTTCAAGGAGTTTTTCTTCTCCTCTGAACTCGCTGCGTCTGTGGATAAGATAAACCTTCTCACAGCCGTCAGAAAGCAGATCTGCAGATATAAGAGCTGAGCTGCCGCCGCCGATAACGGCAACTGTTTTGTCCCTATAAAAGGCACCGTCGCAAATAGCACAGTAGGAAACTCCGCGGCCGGAATATTCTTCCTCACCCTTGGCCCCCAGCTTTCTGTGCTTGACACCGGTGGCGATTATTACCGCCTTACCCTCAAAGCTGCCATACTCGGTGATAACGGTCTTTATACCGTCATTATCGGTTATACCGGTAACCGTATCAATCTCAAGCTCAACGCCGAGAGCGGTCGCCTGCTCAAAGAGACGGTCGGAAAACTCCATCCCGGATATCTGTATGATACCTGGATAATTTTCAACTCTGGGGGAGGTGGCGATCTGACCGCCGATGGTGGAACCCTCGATCACAACGGTCTTCTTTCCCGCACGTGCGGAATAGATAGCCGCAGTAAGCCCGGCGGTTCCCGCACCTATGATAATAACATCATACATACTGCCTGTTATTTTCCTTCAGCAAATTTCTTAATATTAGATGCGTTGATATACTGCTCAACGTTATCACAGTCTACCACAACGAGAGTGGGAGCCTGGCTTACACCGTACTTAGCGGTAAGAGCTCTGTCTTCCTCTGCATCAACGACAGTATACTCAACACCAGCCTTATCAAGCATAGCCTTGGCTATTTTGCAGTTGGGGCAGGTCTTAGTTGTAAACAGCAGAACTTCCTTAGGACACTCGGGATGCTCCTCGTTGTCAGCCTTGATCTTATCGATCATAACATTATAGAGCTTACGTGCCTTGAACTCTGCGGATTTACCCTCGTTCCAGTTCTGAACGGGACGGTAGTAACCGGTTATACGGCTGTATACCTCAGTAACGGCAGAACAGTCAGGACACTTGTATACCTCACCGTTAAGGTAACCGTGGTTCTTACATACAGAATAGGTGGGAGAAAGCGTGTAGTAAGGAAGCTTATAATTCTCTGCGATCTTTCTTACGAGATTAGCCGCAGACTCCCAGGTAGGCATCTTCTCGCCGATGAATGCGTGGAATACGGTACCGGAGGTATAAAGAGTCTGAAGCTCGTCCTGAATATCAAGAGCCTCAAAAATATCCTCAGTAAATCCAACGGGAAGGTGTGAGCTGTTGGTATAGTAAGGAGCAGCATCACCCTGAGATGCAGTAATAATATCGGGATAACGCTTAACGTCAAACTTAGCAAGACGGTAGCTGGTAGACTCAGCAGGAGTTGCCTCGAGATTAAAGAGATCACCGTACTGCTCCTGATAGTCGGAAAGTCTCTCACGCATGTGGTTAAGAACTTCCTTGGTAAACTCCTGAGCATCGTAATGAGTAAGATCCTTCCGGATCCATCTTGCATTGAGGCAAGCCTCGTTCATACCAACAAGACCGATAGTAGAAAAGTGATTGTTGAATGTGCCGAGATAGCGGCGGGTATAGGGATAGAGTCCCTCGTCAAGAAGCTTGGAGATAATAGTTCTCTTGATATTGAGAGAACGTGCGGAAATATCCATCATTCTGTCCAGACGGCGGAAGAAGTCCTCACGGCTGGCAGAGAGATAAGCAATACGGGGAATATTAATGGTAACAACACCAACAGAACCGGTAGACTCACCACTACCGAAGAATCCGCCGGACTTCTTACGAAGCTCACGAAGATCAAGACGGAGACGGCAGCACATACTGCGGATGTCACTGGGCTCCATATCACTGTTGATATAATTGGAGAAATAAGGAGTACCGTACTTTGCGGTCATCTCAAAGAGAAGTCTGTTGTTCTCGGTATCAGACCAGTCAAAATCACGGGTAATGGAGTAGGTAGGAATAGGATACTGGAAGCCGCGGCCGTTAGCGTCACCCTCGAGCATTACCTCGATAAATGCACGGTTGACCATATTCATTTCCTTCTTACAGTCTTTATACTTGAAATCCATCTCTTTGCCGCCAACGATAGCGTTAAGCTCAGCAAGGTCATTGGGAACGACCCAGTCAAGAGTAATATTGGAGAAAGGAGCCTGAGTACCCCAACGACTGGGAGTATTTACACCGTAGATAAAAGATTCGATACACTTCTTGACCTCACGGTAAGAAAGGTTGTCCACCTTAACAAAAGGAGCAAGATAGGTATCAAAGGATGAGAAAGCCTGAGCGCCTGCCCACTCGTTCTGCATTATACCGAGGAAGTTTACCATCTGGTTGCAAAGAGTAGCAAGGTGGCTCGCGGGAGAAGAGGTTATCTTGCCGGGAATACCGCCAAGACCCTCCTGGATAAGCTGCTTAAGGGACCAACCTGCGCAGTATCCGGTAAGCATGGAAAGGTCGTGGATATGGATGTCGCCCTCTCTGTGAGCATTGGCGATCTCGTCATCGTATATTTCGGAAAGCCAATAGTTTGCGGTAATTGCACCGGAGTTGCTGAGAATAAGTCCGCCGACTGAATAAGTAACGGTAGAGTTCTCCTTAACACGCCAGTCGGTAGCCTTAACATACTGGTCTACTACATCCTTATAGTCAAGGATAGTGGACTTCATATTACGGATACGCTCGCGCTGCTTTCTGTAAAGAATGTAGCACTTAGCTACATCTGCATAGTCGGCACTGATAAGAACAGACTCAACACTGTCCTGGATATCCTCAACGGAAACCTTGCCGTCCTTGATCTTCTTTTCGTAATCTGCAGTTACCTTAAGAGCAAGCAGATCTATAATATCGGGGTTATACTGTCTGTTCTGTGCTTCAAAGGCCTTGGTGATGGCGGCACTGATCTTGGAAATGTCAAAGTTTACGACCTTGCCGTCTCTCTTGATTACCTGATACATATGGCACTCTCCTTATAATGAATTCAATATTTTTTCACTGTCTGCTCGTATCCTCGCAAGACAGCGACAGTTGGCAGTGTGAAGATTATACCATATATAGTGGTGTTTGTCAATAGAAAAACACAACATATAGTTGTGTTTTTCTGATTTATGTACTATATATTGTTTAGCCCTCTCTGACAGCAGCACCGGGAACATAGCGCGAGATCGCCTCTCTGAAGGCGTCTGCGGTGTTTCTGTCAACCCCTTCAAGGCCGGTGGATATAAGGTCTCCCGAATCCTTGAAGTTCTGTATATAGTATGCCCCGGCACCTGTGATCCATTCACCGATAGCAACCATATCATCAAGGGTATGCAAATTTTTCACTACCGTAGTACGGAACTCGTAATCGACGCTTCCGTTCATCAGTATATCAACACTTCTCTCAACGGGAGAAATATCGTAGTCCTCAATCCCAACTGTGATCGGGTACTTTTCCTTTGAGTTTTTGATATCCATAGCGACTTTATCCACAAGTCCTCTGTCAACAAGATCCTTCAGCTTGTCAGGAAAGCTTCCGTTGGTATCAAGCTTCACGCTGTATCCGAGTTCTTTCACTTTTGCAATAAACCCGTCTATACCGTTTTGCATAAGAGGCTCACCGCCGGTAATACATACACCCTCAAGTATGCCAAGGCGCTTTTTCAGAAAGGAAAGTATCTCTTCCTCTGAAAACGCCCTGCATTCTCCCGGACGTAAGACCAGAGATGCATTATGACAGAATGGGCATCTGAAATTACACCCGCCTGTAAATATCGTACAGGCCACCTTGCCGGGGTAATCAAGCAAGGTAAGTTTTTGAAGACCGAAAAACTTCATATTAATCTCCATTCCGCCGTTTTTACGGCGGTACACAAGTTTTAGCAAATTCAAATGTGTTCGCTTATGCGAACAAAAATGGGATAGGGTCCCATTTTTAATTTGAATTTGAGTGCGTGATAACCGGGCTTTAGAAAAATGCCTGAATTATATTTCACGCTATTATCCCAACAAAAAACTATTTTATCGACAAGGTTATTTTTTGAGCTTTTCCTGCGGAAACCGGAATCTCAAGAGGAAGAAGTTCAAATCCGCCGATGGGGTTAAAGCCACGTTCATCCTCAGCAAAAGCGGTTGTGACCGTTCCGTCACATGTAAGAGTTTTCTTCACTTCCCCTGTAACCGTACAGGTACTGCCGTTGATCTCAACCTTTTCTGTATGACGCGATATAAGAGGAAATATAAATAAAGCATCACTGCTGCAGTTTACTGTTACGGAAAAATCTTCTCCGAAGGCATACTCAACCTCATATACTGCGTCGAGAGCGGTATTACCTTCCCCGTTTTTCATTTTCCCCTTGGTATTTATTCTTATGGTATTGCCGTCATCCTCAGACGTGATCACGGATTTTGTATCGTTTATATTAAGATAAACACCGTTACCGTCTTTTAGTTCAAGCCTGGGAGTTCCGCATGTAGGCGGTGTCAGCGGCATCTGCATATTACCGGATTCAAGCATTTTATATACTGTAGTAGTTGCACAGGCAACGGGACCGCATTTACTGTTCCAAAGCATGGTAAGTGCACCGCCGGTAGGATATGTATCCCCGAACTGAAGAAAATCATATCCGGATACCGATGCTCTCCAATCACCGCGTGCGGCAAAAGTAACGTCAAGACAGGGCCAATGCTTTGTTCCGTCCGCTGATTCTCTGGGGAGCTGAACGGTCTTATTATGCTCATATCCGGACTTGGCCATAACAGCAAGGGACTTTACGTGGCAGAATGAATGATGAGTACATACAGGTTCTCCGGCATCACCGTACATCAATCCGCCGGCAAGCAATCCGTCAACGGTACAGTGGCGATAAAGCTGATAATTTCTGTATGCGGCCTCACCGAATACCTCATCTCTGTCTGAAAGAAGCACGTACGCTGTCTGACATCCGTCAGCGGTGCGGCTTCCCCAATAAGTCCATTTGATAAATCTGCTACCGAAGCTGTTGTCCCATGCTCCGTCGGGAAGCATAAATTCAAGATGTGCACGAAGGATCGGGATAAGCTCCCTGAGTGCATCTTCATCATCTGTCAGTTTTGCGTAAAGCACAAGATTGGGAAGTGATTCCTCAACATTGTATCCTATATCTATACTGCGGCAGCCTCTTTCGGAAATGAGATCCATTGGAATGCCTTCGCCAAAGATAATTCCTTCGGGAGAGAACTTCTCACGTGAAAATTCGTACCATCTGCGCCCCTCAGCCTTATACCACTCATCTCCTGTAAGCCGATACATTATAGCAAGCTCGGCTGTGTAACTCATTGCATAATTGATATTGGGCATAGAAACCTTAAAATATTCATCAAGAAAATGAGAAAGTCTCTTAAGCACCGAAAACCACAGAGCATATCTTTCTTCACCCAGGTCCTCCCTATGCTCAAGCAAAGTTTTACCGTATGCTATAGCGGCAAAAACGGTTATTCCCGTCCAGTTGCTCTTTGCCCCGTTACGGTAGCCGCCGCCGGGAATAATCATATTTTTCTCTGTCCACGCAAAAAGAGCATCTGCGGCATCCATATATTTCTTCTCACCGGTAATTGAATACATATATACAAGAGCATATACCATATCGCCGGCTCTGCCGTGAACGGATGCACATGCAGGACATACAATACCGCCGTCAAGATACGGGGATCCGGTTCCTTTAATCTGCAAATTCAGCAGTGCGTCTATCCACTCTTTAAGTAAACTCTGATATTCGTTCATCGTGAACGTCCCCCTTCAACAGATAATCGAGTTATTTGTGTTATATTTTATACCATAACTCGTTTTTTTTCAAGTAAAAATGTTAATTTACAAATTTATTACACTTAAATCATGTTACTGTGTTGAAAAGATTCTCTCATATGATGTATAATGTAAGAAAATTGTTGTGGAGTAACGTAATGTTAAAAAAAACATCTGCTGTCATAATGCTCCTTTTCACAGCATTCTTTCTTTTTTCCTGTGATACCGTCAATTCCGCGCTTCTTTACATAGGAATAGATGCTCACGACTATAAAAACGAACCTGTCATAAACACTCTTAAGACAAGTGATGAAACAGTGCTCAAGCTGATTGACACACTTGATGTTATCGTTCTTGATAATATAGAGTTAGAGGAATTCTCAAGCCACAAATCAGTTCCCGAGCTTTACACGGACGAGCTTCTGTCCTATCTGTTAAACACACGGTTTTCAAAATACAACGGTAACCCGGTCTTGATGCGGGATGTTGAAAGCAAATACCCGGGGCTTTACGCCACTACTATTATACCTGCAGATGATTTTGATTCACTTATGCAAAAGCATTTCGGAGCAGGAAGCAGCGTCGTCCATAGGAACGGAGACATATTCAGATACCTTTCAAAGGTAAATATGTACGTAACAGAGGTCCAGCCGCTGAAAAGAACGGTAGATATAACCGTAATCTCTGCAGAAGAAACGGAAATGACCTTCAGAGTAAAATTCACTCTTACAGGGTCTGACAGTGAGGAAAGAGCGTACTGCGGTATATTTGCAAAAAGAGAAAAAGGCGACCCTTACTTAAAAATGCTGATCAATATATAAATTTTTCTTCAGGAGTAAATGATTATGTCAAAAGAAAACACAAACATCCTCACAGAAGAGGAAATTAAACGTGTTAAAGGACTGGGATGTCTCAGAGATAAACGGTTTCCCGATGTGTTTAACGTCAGAGTTATA
>JAFQUL010000057.1 GCA_017408535.1 Clostridia bacterium | reverse complement strand
TTGTACTCTCCTTCAGCATACATCAGCTTTCCGAGAGTACCGCTGTCGCAGACTCGCTTGATCTCGCGGTTAAAGAGCATCTGGGGATAGTTTTCCGCTATCATATAAATTGAATTGCTCTTCTCGTGTGCACGGATAAGTTCAACGCCCTCCGCCATAGTGCCGTTGCTGATGCACTCGGAAAATACGTGGATACCCCTCTCAAAGCACTTTATGGCATAGGGTGTGTGCTCATGGAAGAAGTTGGCGATTATTACCGCATCCATATCCTCTTTTATAAACTCATCAAAATCTGTATATGCCTTAGCCTCACCGGTGTCACCGCTGAGCCACTTTGCCGCGGCGGCACAGTGCTCCGGGTCAACCTCACAGACTGCCACGATGTCGCAGTCAAGAAGCATAAAGTTTCTTGCAATATCGGCGCCGCGTCCTGCACCGAATACACCTATCTTAAGTCTTTTCATACTGTAGCTACCTTTCTCTATAGTATCGGCAAGCTCTATACTGCCGTTTCATAAAATATTATATTATATACTCGCCGCCATTTCAATAGAGAACATCTATTATATCATTTGAAAAAGTTTGATTTGTAATATGCCTTTGTGCGCTTTAAGGAAACAAAAAAGGATGATCTGTACCGCTGATCGGAGATCATCCCTTTTTATTTGCCGTTACCTTCGTTTCTGCCGATCGTGCATCGGACGTCGGCGACAAGTTTACGGATTTAAGATAAATTTCTCAGACTCTTTGAGTTCCAGCTGATCTATTACCGTCTCAGCTGTTGCGGGCTTCCATGCAAACTCGTGGGGGAAATGGGTATCTGAGCCAAAGAAGAATTTACAGCCTTCCTCTCTTGCTATATAGTAAGGACGGAATACCGAAGGATGTGTTTCGGGAGTATGCTGAGGCATTTCTTTGAGCGTATGGTTACGCATGGATGCCAGATTGATCTCTACACCGATACCGAGCTGTGCCGCGGCCTTGAAAAGTCTGTGGAACTCAGCGTCTGGTATTGCGTCAAGAACGCAGCGGTAAAGCTCCTCACTGGGCCCCATAACAGAGCCGACGGGATGAGTGATGCCCGCCTTGTGATGAGGAATATCTGCGTTAAAGATCGCATCAAAACGGCGGATGTATGCCTTCGCACGCTCGGGAATAGATTCCTCGGGAGTGCCGCTAAAGGGAAACCAGGTAGAGCCCAGGTGTGTAGCGGAAAGCAGGATGAAATCAAAATCCTCAAAGGTCCTGCGGTTGGCACCGAGATTGCCCTCCCGGTCAATATCCGCCTCAGCACCTATAAGCATACGTATGCCATCCTCCTGGGGATAGGGCTGAAGAGAATGGATCAGCTCGTTGCCTATATCACCGTGCTTTGTATTTGTGGGAATACGTTCATCCCAGTAGTGATCTGTGGTGATAACGGTCTTGAGACCGTTTTCCTTAGCATAATTGAAAATAACCTCCGGGGTATTGGCTTTACCGCCGGTAAGACAGGTGTGAATGTGAAAATCGTGATCGAATACGTAGCGCATAGTGTCCTCCAAAGTAGATCCGTGCCGAAATGATCGAGCTGTAATACCAATATTATAATTGTTTTTGTCAAAAAAATCAAGCATAGCTATGCTTATTCTGTCAAATGCCCGAAAAAAGCGGAGACACACCGCCGCGGGAGTTTTCCACGGTGATGTGTCTCTCTTTTATTAAGTGTTATCTGTACCGCTATCAGCCGGCGGCAGTAATTTTACCGTTAGCGTCAAGGGTCACGTGCCAGGATTCGGTAACCGCATTCCCGGGCTTGCTCTGTATTGCCTCTGCGATTATCTGTACCGTCTGTAAGGCGTCACCGTCCTGAGCCAGCTCAAGAGGAGAGGACAAGAGATTCGGGGTAGAGCCACCGGGCGCAATGGGGGTACTGTAATAATACGTATCTCCCGAGCCCCTTACCCAACCGCCGGCAAGGCTTACAGATGGGATGACTGAGGGCTTTGACAGGATCTTACCATCAGCATCTACCCAAAATGAAACTATTCTCAGTCTCAGATATGCATCGATCGTACCGGTATTCTGAATCTTTATCTCAGTCTTTTTGGTCAGAGGGGAGTCTGTTGCCTCACTTACCCTGCAGGAGACCGATGCAGGGGTAAAGCTGTTGAGAGCAGTGTCGGTACGGCGGAACATATATGCCACAACTGAAGTACCGGCAGCCGCAAGGAGAACAACTATAGCGATCACTGCCGCTATCAGGGTTTTTTTATTTTTCATCAGCCGTTCCCCCTTACGTTAGTGGCCGGAGCACTGTTGCCGTTTAACCACTTTTCATTCGATACGCTTTTACCAAAGGGTACGGTAGTACCGTTAACGTTGCTGTGGCTAACCGCAGATGCGGTGTCGCTGTATCTCCAGGACCAGCCGTTCTGCTGTGTAACAGTGTACTCGCCGAACACAAGATCCTTTACTGTAGCACTACCGTTGCCGCTTACGGTAAGGTATATAGTATCGCCGGTAGCATCGTTCTTTATTTCATATACGAACACCTGTCCGTCATCCTCAGCACCGCTGCGGGATACGGTAAGGTCCCCGGAGCAGCTGTTAAACTTAGCGTAAAAGATGTTTCTCTCAGTTTCGCTGAGCTTTTCCTTGTGGGGAACAAATCCTCCTGTAGCCTCGTCAACGGTACCGTAGTCTGATGCACTGACGGTACAAGCCTCATCGATAAACCAACCGCCGAACTCGTAATACTTGTCCGGTGTCGGTACAGAGCCGGAAAGAGAGTCATTACCGGCAATTACCTCAATGGTGCTTGACAGCCAGCCGCCTTCGGGAGGAACTGCCACGTACTCAGCTACGTACTGAAGAGGAGAATAGTAGAAGATTATTACGTTCTGCTCCGGCTTGTCCTTTATTTCAATAGTATCGGTCAGCTCTGCGGAAACACAGGTATAACCGCTAACCTTTTTAGCGGAGGCCTCGATCAGCGAGCCGTAAGGTGCGATACCTGTTTCATCGGGTGCTTCGGAGGGAGAGACCGGCTCAGTGGTGTTATAGATATAATGGTGTACGGTATAATTATACTCGTTGCGCTTATAGAAAAGATACAGCTCACTTCCCTGTGCGTCTACCGGGATCGGGAAATCTCCGTTCGAGTTGATATCCACCTTTGTTGCACCGGTGATATTGCCGCCGGTTACCAGCTGTGCGGCATCTTCCTTTATGAGAGTAAATCCGGGGAAGCTCTGAGGAGTAATGGAAACGCTCTTGTCTACGTCGCCGATACCCTCAAGATGTGTACCGGTGGAGGTATAGCCGCCGGTACCGTCTACCTTATAATTACCCTCCACGTCACTTGAGTTTCCGGGATCGTGGATATTCTCAAGCATAAAGTGCACCGCATAGTAGGCACTGGTCTTGTTGGGGGTATAGTAGAAGGTGATAACGTTGTCCTCGGTACCTACGAAATTTCCATGCTCATCCTGCTTTACAGAAATGACGAGTCTCTTATAGAAGGCATCGGGAACCATATTTTCGATGGGCTTGAAGCGCTCGGTGACCACCGCATCGCCCGTTACCTTGACTACCTCTTCACCGATAAGGGTATTGTTTTCCTTATTTACGTAGCGGATAGTATATTCAATATTCTGTGCCTGTACGTAATAGAAGGTATAAACGTTATTCTGAGGTGAGTTTTTGTCCTCCTCGTACTGTATAGTGATAGAATGCGAGCCCACTGTGGGGAAATATCCGCTGTTGTATGCGGGATAAAGCTGATTATAGGGATTACCCGCCTTTGCGACAAAGGTTCTGGTGGATCCGCCGTATGCAAAGCCGGTACTGGGCTCCGCTACCGCAGTGTCGCGCTGAGTGAGCAGACGGTAGTCGATCCTATACGGCTGCGGCTGACTGCTGCTCCAGTCGGCAAAGAGGTTGATATCCCTGTTGATCGGCATATCAAGAGGAGAAAACGACTTTTTCTGACCGTTTTCAATATAGAACCATCCGGCAAATATAAGCTGCATATTACTCTGGTCAATGAGCACGGGGTTTTCAACGCTGCCGACAACAGTACCGTGTTCCACATACTCGGAATAATGCATGGTACTCGATGTTCCGTTCTCGTAAGAGATCATTTCGTCGTACGTGGTAAAGAACCGTGCCGTATGAGTTTCTGGCATCCAATTTGCGTACAGGATCAAACCGCTTGCCGGCATAGTCAAGGAAGACAGATCAATCTTTGTTCCCGGGATACATTGCTCAGTAGTGTACCAGCCTTCAAAATAATAGGCATTTTCTTCAAGGGTAGTGGGATAAACAGGCTTAAAATCATCCTGAAGCACATCAAGCTCACTCAGTGTTGAAATCTTCGTTCCATAGGGAACTCCGCCCTTACCACTATCGTCCGGCTTGATGTTAACGATATAATCACCGTGGTTTTTCATGGCAAAAGGATTATCTTCCTGACGGGAATAGAAAAAGTTCACGTTATATCCCCTGATATAATTTTTCTTCTGTTCTGCTGTCAGTGAAATCTCTTCGCCTGTTCTATGTGATGTAATATATCCTTCAAGAGAAGGCTGTGTCTGTTGATTGATCTCCGAGTCATCACAGGTATCGTAGGAATCGATCAGCTTGTAGGTAATACCGTTCTCAACCATGATCGGGAGACCGTCAACTGTGGTAGTTGCAGAGCTTCCATCTACTTCGCCCGGCAAAACAGGAACCCAGATTCTATAAACATACAATTCCGGCACGTTCCAGTTCACATTACCGGCACCGTTTTCCCAGAAGCAGAGATAAGAAACTGTAGGTTCATCTGTATAATTCGGGTGAAACAGCAATATTTTGTCCAGCTTCTCGTACTTACCCTTAATTGTTTGGTTGCTACTGCCGTCAGGCGGGGACTGCGAGTACCAAACATGATGTTCACCGTTCCACGCACTTACAAATGCCTGGTCTCCCGTCCATCCGTTGGTATTATTTGTGATACTTGTTCTTGTTGCGGATTCAAATACCGAACAAGGCCACAGATCTGATATATCCTCCCCATATCCGGCAGTAAACTCAATATAATGGTAAGATGTTGCGCCGGACACAAGCGTTCCCTGGGTATAATTCCTCGCCTTTCCCGTTGCATTCAGCTGAGGAAGCTTGGTGACAGTTCCTGCCTGGTTCGATCCAAAAATGTTGTTCAGTAAGGTTGCATCATTGGAAGTGTTGGTACCGGATGCACCAAAGGAGTAGGTGGAACCGCCAATGATTTTCACACTGTCATAGGTTTCGGCTATACCGTCACTGTCACCGTCTACGCCTGTACCGGTGGTTGCCGCATAGTAAAACCGCAGTGTGTATTCCTTCGGCTTATAATACACGTTTACTACTGTGGAGCCGTCACCCTCCACAAGCACGTTGCTGTCTGCACGCTCATATACAAAATACGTGGTGTCAATCTTGCAGGCATTTCCGTGAGTATGTTCTTCATATCTGCAAGACAGACAGTCCTCCGAGTGCGTATGTGTGGTGGAGGTACAGTTGCCGTAACAGCCGTTAGCATCGCTGTGAGTATGTTGGGCAAGTCCGCAAACCTGGGCAGTTGCCAAATCATTGCTTCCGGAAACATATTCTCCGGACTTCTCAGATACGATTCTGCTACCGATATAGTTATCGTCAAGCCAATAAACGACAGTATACGTAGTATCCACGGTTTCCCACTGTGCCTGGTAATAATAATTGTAGGACGGTATTGTGGATACGAGACCGCTTGATACACCATCGGGAAGATCTTCATCCCATTTACCGTTTCCGTTTGTGTCAACGGCAATAAGTTTCCAGCCGGTAAAGTTATATCCATGGCGAATAGGGTTATTCACGATAAAGGGTGTGCCGTAACGGGCATAGATAGGCTCTACACCGTAGCCGCCGTTAAGGTCGAACTGGATGAGATAATACTTACGGTCATAGTAACACTCAAAGACGGTACTTCCGTCTGCGGCAACGCTTTCGGGAATGTGGTACATCTTCTCAAAGCCGGTAGTGTCTCCCGCATGCTCAATTATGTACGTGTCGGAAATAATAGTTCCGGTCTCTTCTTTTCCGGAGTGATAGCGGGAAACGTTCTCGGTATAAAGGTCATCGTTAATATTCTGGAAGAAATACTTGATGGCAAAGTCGACCTTGATAGGCTTATAATATACCTTTATCTCTATATTTTCATTTACCGCGAGGTAGTTCAGGGTAATAGAGGATGCATCGTCATCCAGAGTATCGTCCCCGTCATCCGGGATGCTGTCGTAATAAGGAGCAAAGCCGATAAAGGTGGGGGAAATTACAGTCTGACTGAAGCTGCTGCCCTTTTCTATGGTAGCAACGTAGGGGCTGTATATCGAAGCCTCATCACCGCTGAGGCTGGCACTGTCAAGGTACTTGATGGTTACGGTAACGTACTCGGCCTCTGCCGCACGGCTGTCAAGATAATAACGCTTTTTGACCTGAACAGCTTCCTCGTCTGCCGTCATTTCGGGCATAGATACGAAGGAGGTAACGTGAGGGGGATCAAGATCAAGGTCGGGCTCACCGACGGTCACTTCAACAGCGTCGCTGTAATATACCTCGCCGTCATATTCAGCCATACAGCGGATATAGGAGACCCCGTCACCGTTCTGCATATTTTCCACTACCGCACGGGATATCTCGCAGGATGGAGAATCCATATCGTAGATATCTACCCATATACCGCGTCTGCCGCCGTACAGTATCTGCCAACGGCACCGGGTAAGAGCAAAGGACTCTGATGCGGCAGTGAGAGAGACCTTCTCGTTATATTCAAGTTCAACCGAGTCTACACGTCTGCCGTCCTCGGAATAAATATCAAGTCCCCCGTCAACTGCGTAAGCCACGGGAGTATACACTGTTACAAGCGATAACAGGAAGGATAAACAAAGAATGAAGGATATGCTTTTTTTGATCATACTTTTCCCTCCTGCCATTATTTCGTCTTAAGTGACGCCCACGCCGCCTCAGGTGAGTCAAAGCCGTTTGCCTGCACTGCCCACGCTCTGAAGCCGACGGTAACGCCGCTTATAGCCGATATTTGTTTCTTGGTTATAGATTCGCTGACGGTAAAGACGCCGTCATTGCCGATAATATCAGAGGAAAAGTCCTTACCGGGCTCAAGTGACTTGTAGTATACACAGCTGCCGTCGGAAAAATCGGTAAGGGGAGTCCAGCTGCCGTCAACGGAAAAGCTCATAGCACTCGTCCCGTCTATAAGGCAGGAATAATCGGTTTTGTCAGAAGTAGTCCAATGGGAGGAAAGGCTGACCTCTGCAAACACAAGAATAGCCGCCTCGCTGCCGCCAAAGGCTACGGTAGCCTGCTTTTTCAGGTCAACGCCGGGAATGACCATCAGCTTGCCGTCTTCATAGAAGTCACCTCTTTCGGTAAGGGAGAGCTCACCGAAGGTTATGACCCTTGCACCGTCACCGGAGGAGGAGCTTGTAGAATACTTCGCGTAGAGACCGCCGGTAAAATAGGTGCTTATCATTGTGAGACAAAGCAGAAAAAGCCCAAGAAACATTGGGAGATTTATTCTTTTGACCTGTTTTCTCAGTACCATTTCCGCTTCACCTCTTTTCTTTACTTTATTTCATCTCTCAGCTTTTTTATCTCGTCGATAATAGCCTGCTTTTCCTTTTCATCCTTCTTTTTTTCAAGGATACGGGGCAGCTCTACGAGAAGGATCGCCGCCGCAATTATCAGTGCCGTGCCCAGGGGAGACTTGATTACGTTTATCAGCTTTCCTATATACGGCACGGTAAGCACTACCCTGCCCTTTATTAAACTGCGGGAGATAGGAGCATCCTCAATTCCGTTTGCGTCCCCCATCGTGGTTACGGTGTCACCCTCAAGCTTCACCACTCTGTGTACCACCAGGCTTCTGCCGTCGCTGTATACCACTATATCTCTGAGTGAGATATCCTCTGTCTTTTTTACGATAATCATATCGTCTACCGACAGCGCCGGCTCCATACTGCCGGACAGCACCACCGCCATACCGTATCCGAAGGGGGTGGGCAGATCGTTGCCGACCAGCCGCGCCGCATTTGCAAGATATACGTTAACACCTAAGACAGCACCGCATATCACTATAAGCACAATACGGATAATGCCGGTAAGCCTTTTCCCTTTTTTCTGCTTATTCGCGGTCAATTTTGTCTTGCCTCCGCGGGAGTGTATCCCTTTTTATCACGGCGGACAAGAAGTGCCGCAAGCATTACGATAAATGACACCAGAGCCACACCGCCTACAAGGAAAAGATCAACCTTGTCGCCGGTCTGAGGAGGAAGAATACCGCTGTTATTTTCCGGGTCCTCGCTTACCTCTGCCACGATCTTGAGCACGATAGTAAAGGTTATATCCTCAGTCACGGCAAGATTACCGAGAGAGGTATCTATATTATCGTAAATAACGTTGCCACCCTCAAAGGGCCAACACCAATCAAGAGTATAATAGTTATATTTCCCCGCACCGAGAGTAGCAGTATCTGAGGCACCGTCAAGAATATTGACGGCTACAAAAGTATCCTTATCTCCTACTACCCACTTACCGTCGTATCGGCTGATACGGCCGGTTACAGGAATCGGCTGGTATACCGGGGTAAAGAAGGCCTCTACCTGAAGAGTATAATCAAGTGCGGTATTACCGGTGTTTTTAAGCTTAAAGGTGTATGAATTTTCAGTACCGGGGGCAAGGACCTTATCACCGTTATCGCTAAGTACGGTAACCACACCCTCGCCGTTTTCATAGGATACCTTGAATATCTCGACCTCGGTCATAGTCTCCCATACCACCAGGTCGTCGCTTGCCTCAATGCCGGGCTTCGGGGTATGTCCCGGAGTAAGATCGGCTGTGCCCCAGTCTGAGCTGTCAGACGGGGTGGAACCGCTGTTAACAGTATCAGCCGCGGTGCTTTCAGCCGGCCCTGCCGCTGTGGTATCGACAGGCTCTGATGCCGCAGTATCTTCTTTGACACCGGTATCTGTCACTATGGGAGCGGTGGCCTCGTTACCGGTAGTGCCGTCAGCCGGCAGAGACACCGGGTTCTCATTAATAACGATAGCTCCGGAATCGTCCGGCATATAGGGTCCAAGCCTTGATGCCAATGCTACGGTAGTAGCGGCAGAGGCAATAAACAGTATCAGAGCAGACAACCATATAAGCCTGCCGATAGAATTCTTTTTCATTTGTCTGCTCCTTCCCTTTCGTTATGTTTTACGGTTTCACAGTCAAGTTCAGCCTTTTTCCGGCGGCGCGGATACCGTACAGTCGGAAAAGTGTTGAAATTGACCGTCCGCGCCCCGCCACGTGGGCGCGGACGGTATGTTTGCTTTTTTGTTAGACTAAGTTGTTATTAGTCGATCTGGGTTACGGTGATAGACAAATCGTAAGCCAAAGACTGAAGAGTAGCTTCGTTGCCAAGATATGTATCAGCCTTATCATTGCCATCAAATGCCCATTCCCAAGTCAGA
>JAFQUL010000056.1 GCA_017408535.1 Clostridia bacterium | reverse complement strand
CTGAAACAAACTTACTTGCAAACTCCTCAGCATCGGTCATGTAAACGTACTTGAGAAGATCGTCGGGAGCCATGGTCTTGAGCAGGTTCTTTTTTGCAGGACCGCAGGCCGTGAACACCAGGGCACCGAGAACCAGTATCATTACCAGAATGGCTGATATGATCTTTTTGCTGTTTTTCATATTTTTATCCTCCGTAAAAGTGTTTACTGTTATGTTATTCCCTCGTGGGAACTGTATACATTTTACTGCTTATTACACTGTAAGTCAACTGCTTATTGTAAAGGTTATGTGAAGGAAAAATTAACCGGTGAATATCTCCCTGACTTGACTCATAAAAAAATTTGTTATATACTTATGTCAGAATGTTTTATATACAGCAGTAACAGGGGAATTTAATGGAAATGTCCGTTATGACGCCTTCATTTAGCGGCGGCGGAATAATAACCGAGATAAAAGGAGAATGAAAATGGAAAAATACAGAAACAGGGCAAAAAATCTCTTTGAGTCAGGATATAACTGCGCTCAGGCAGTATTCCTTACATTTGCAGAGGAGCTTGGAGTCGATTTTAAGACCGCATCTGCTATTTCCGCACCCTTCGGCGGAGGAATGGGCAGAATGAGAGAGGTATGCGGTGCTGTTTCCGGAATGTTTATGGCACTGGGAGTATTATACGGTGACTACGGTACCGATTCTCCCGATACCAAAAAGCAGCAGTATGCCGACGTACAGCGTCTTGCTGCCGCATTTGAAGAGAGAAACGGAAGCATTATCTGCCGTGATCTGCTGGGTCTGTCGGGAAAATCCGAGCCTAACCCTGAGAAGCGTACCGACGAGTATTACAAAAAGCGTCCCTGCAGTGAGATGGTCTCCGATGCGGCGGAGATATTTGCTCTGTATTTAAAGGAAAAGGGAAGAATATGACCCTCTTACTTATATAGACAGAAAAAAGGCCGAAAAGGTTCATAAAGCTTTGTAAATATTAAAAAACAGTCTGTCGTACTAACTGTACGACAGACTGTTTTTTTGTGCTGTAGTTTCATAGCAGTGTGAAAATGTGGAGAAAAGGACATAGATTTTTGTCTTTTTGTTGTGTTATAATCAAAATGCAGATATATGTCCGATTATTTTTTTATACGTTTTCCCGTTATGTGTCTGTCCTCTTCGTGACGGATACCGAGAGCAACGTATATATCAAGGCTGTCCTCGTCAAAGGTTATGTTGTATTCCTCGATATGAGGATTCGACAGATATCTCAGACAAAGCACCAGCTTGTCACCTGAGGATTTTACACATCCGACTGCGTGAAGAGGCTCGGGAATGTCTACCGGCATAAGGTCGGTAAGGAAGGTAGTCATATTCTTGGCGACAAAGGATGACTCAAGCCAGCACCCGTTACCTGCGTTAATGGTAACTATATTCCCCTCGGCGTCACTGAAGGAGAGGGAAACACCGTTCTCGCCTGAGACAAGGTGAGCAGTACCGAAGCCGGGGTTATTTTTATCAAGCCTGTATATCATATCTGCCTCGTGGAGAGCCACCTTTTCACAGGGGCTGAAGGCATAGTCCTCCGGCTCTTCCTTGTCTGTAGAGTCAAAGCTCTCGAGCAGCTCCATAACTCCGTCGACCTCAGTCTGCATATCGCTTACCACAGCCTGAACTGCAATAACTGCGTTGTGGTCGGGAAGCACCATTCCCAGCTGACCGAAGGCTCCGTCGCCGCGGTAACCGTCACGGTAGTTGATCCACAGCTGATATCCGTAACCGCTGGACCAGTCCTCTGTGCCGTTGCCGGTGCTGTCGGAGATAGGCTGTGCAGCCTCTTTTATCCATTCCTCGGACAGTATTCTCTTCCCGCCATATACTCCGTTGTTGAGATAAGTAAGGCAGAGCTTTGAGATATCGTCACTTGAAATATGAAGTCCCGCGCCGCACATACAGTTTCCGTCCTTGATGCGGCTCCAACGGATATTATGTATACCGAGTGGATGGAAGAGATGGGCGGAGGCAAAATCAAAGAAATCCATTCCGGTGGCACGGCTGACTATAATACCGAGAAGGCAGGTCGCACCGGTATTGTAGGTGAAGTGAGTGCCCGGCTCAAACTGGGGCTCGACTGAGAAGAATCCCTTTACGGCATCGTCAGAGAGAGACATTTTTGCCATAATACACTCGGCGTGTCCGGTGTTCATCGAAAGTACGTGTTTTATCTTCATCTTATGGAAGTATTCACAGTCTGTCTCGATCTCGGGGAAGTACTTGAGTACGTAATCGTCGCTTGAGAGATACCCAAGGTCAGAGGCAATGCCCACCACGGTAGAGGTGAACATTTTACTGAGGGAATATACCTCGGGTGCATAGCTACAGGAGTAGGGCGGCTGTGCGATACGCACCATCAGTTCTCCGTCCTTATATATTTGCAGAGTACGGATCTCACAGTCCTTTTCCTTCATTTTTCTGTAGAAGCGGTTGACCGCCGCTACACTTACAGAGGGAGCAATATACTTGTCCATTTATCTTTCTCCTTAATGCTTTTTAGTCAGAATTATTTTATCCTTTTTCCGCATATCCGCCTTTTTTCCTCTGAACGGATACCGTCTGAAACATATATGTCAAGCTCGTCATCGTTGTAGGAGATATTATAATACTCGGTGTGCGGATTCGTGAGGTACCTCATACACAGTACCAGTTTACCGTCAAAGGATTCTACACAGCTTGCCACCCGAAGCTTTTCCGGAATGTAATCCGGCATAATTTCGGTAATAAAGGAAGTCATACACTGTGCTGAAAAGGATGACTCAAGCCACCTGCCGTTACCGCTGTTTAAGGTTACTATGCTTTTATCGCGATAACCGAAGTTGTCGCGATAACTGAAGTGCATAGAAACACCGTTTTCATCTACAGTGAGGTGCAAGGTTTCAAAGCCTTGTGCATTTTCCGAAAGCTTATAAATGTTGTTTATCTCGGGAAGATCGATTTTGCCGTGTGGCGGGAAAGAGTAATCCTTGGATTCCTCATTACCGTGGCGCTCAAGATCATCCATAAGCTCCGAAATACCGTCTAACTCTACCTGCATATCAGATACCATTGACGTGATAACTACCACTGCGTTACGTGCGGGTAGGACGATACCAAGCTGACCGAATGATCCTGAACCGCGGTAACCGTCTTGTGAGTTCATCCACAGCTGATATCCGTATCCTACCGAATTGTCCCGCTTTCTGTTAGCCGATGTATCTGATATGGGAAGTGTGCTCTCGTTTATCCATTCCTCGGATAATATACGCTTTCCGTTATATATACCGCCGCCGAGATACATAAGAAAGAGCTTGGAAATATCGTCGCTTGAAATATGAAGTCCTGTTCCGCACTGGCAGCTTCCGTCATGACAGCACCCCCAGCTTACGTTATGTATCCCCAGAGGGTAGAAGAGATTTGCCGAAGCAAAATCAAAGAAATCCATACCGGTGGCACGTGATACAATCATACCGAGAAGGCATGTTGCCCCCGAGTTATAGGTGAAATGCGTACCCGGTTCAAATTCCGGTTCTACCGAAAAAAATCCGTTTGCGGCATTTTCCGAAAATGCCATCTCCGGCATAACGCATCTTGCGTGTCCTGTATTCATTGAAAGAACGTGCTTTATTTTCATTCTGTGAAAATATTCACAGTCGGTTTTTATCTCAGGGAAATATTTCAGCACACAGTCATCTGCCGAGAGATAACCCCGGTCAGAGGCGATTCCCACAACTGCGGCGGTAAACGTTTTGCTAAGTGAGTAGACCTCCGGGGTGTCTGTACAGGAATAGGGAGGAAAGGACATACGGACCATCAACCTGCCGTCCTTGTATATTTGCAGGGTGTGGATCTCGCAGTTTTCCTCTCTCATTTTTTCGCAGAAACGGTTGACCGCTGCTACGCTTACAGAAGGGGCGATATACTTGTCCAATTTATCCTTCTCCTTTTATTTTACGCTTTCTACTTTTATCGTATTGGTGTTACCGGAGTTGCCGTTTATAAGCCCGCCGGTGAGCACTACGTTATCGCCGCTCTTAAGCGAGAAAATATCCACCGCATGCTTCATAGCCTGGTAAAAGACTATGTCAAGAGAGGTGTACTCATCGCTCATGACCGGGGTAACGCCCCAGCTGAGATTAAGCTGCCGCCACGCACGGCGATCGGTGGTCATCCCGATAATATCGGCAGGGGAGCGGAAGCGGCTGACCATTCGTACCGTCTTACCGGAAATGGAGCTTACCGCAATACATTTTGCATCAACGTCTATTGCCATGGCGCAGGTCGCGTGGGATATTGCGTCAAGAGTGTTCTTTATCTTATACTGGGTGGTTGCAAACCACTTTCTGTAGTCTATTCTCTCCTCGGTAAAGCGGGCTATCTCCGCCATATTCTTTACCGCCGCAACGGGGAATTTACCCGCTGCGGTCTCACCCGAGAGCATAAGAGCGGATGCACCGTCATATACCGCATTTGCTACGTCCGAGATCTCCGCTCTTGTGGGACGGGGATTGTGGATCATAGATTCCAGCATCTCTGTTGCGGTAATAACTCTCTTGCCGAGCAGGCGGCATTTCTCAATAAGGAGCTTCTGTATAGAGGGGACTTCGACAAACGGAATATCCACACCCAGGTCGCCGCGGGCTACCATTATTCCGTCGGCTATCTCGCATATCTCGTCGATGTTGTCAACACCTGCGCGGTTTTCGATCTTGGCAATAATGTCTATCTGCTCTCCGCCATTGTCATTTAAGAATGTACGGAGCTCAAGCACGTCTTCTTTTGATGAAACGAAGGAGGCGGCAACAAAATCCACCTCGTTTTCAATACCGAAGAGCAGGTCTGCCTTGTCGTCGTCGCTGAGATAACTGTGTTTCATTACCTTGTTCGGGAAATGCATGCTCTTTTTGTCTGACAGTTCTCCCCCAACGGTAACGGTACAGTTTACGTCTGTATCGTCAATGCTCTCTACCTTAAGGGCTACCATACCGTTGTTGACGGTCACCGTGTCTCCCACCGAGAGCTCCCTCGGAAGATTCTTGTAGTTTACCGATACCATCTTTTCATTACCCACGATATCACGAGTAGTGAAGGTGAAGGAGGCTCCGTCGCCAAGAGTTATCTTTTTGTTTCCAAAGGTACCGATGCGGTATTCCGGACCCTTGGTGTCAAGCATTATAGCAATGGGAAGTCCTAATTTTTCTCTGACCTTTTTAACAAGCTCTATCTTCTTAAGATGGTCCGGGTGTGCGCCGTGCGAAAAGTTAAGTCTCGCCACGTTCATGCCCTCACGGCACATTTCGGTGAGTATCTTTTCATTTTCGCAGGCAGGACCGAGAGTGCAGATTATTTTTGTTTTTCTCATTTTATTTCCTTTGCTTTTACAGATTACTTTTATTATACCGATTTTTTATATTTCTAACCCTTTTACATGAT
>JAFQUL010000001.1 GCA_017408535.1 Clostridia bacterium | reverse complement strand
ATTCTGTGGCGCAGATACAATCGTGATGATTGGGCTATTGACCGATACAAGAAGCCTTGGAGCGAACAGTTGCCCGAAAATGACAGGCTTATCGTAAATGGCACAACCTACGTTCATTGGTACGATTGCATTACAGATCATATTCTCTAAAACATTAACTCTTCTGTTTATTAATGGCGCACTTCTATACAGGGACAATCCCTGCATGTACGCTCTGTGAGACAGACAGCCCGGACACTTGAAAGTCTGGGCTGTTTTTGCGTCACTTCGTTCCGTACAAGGGGCACATTCTTGCGCCGCTATGCACGACTATCCTAAAAGAAAATCCCCGCAGGAGTTAATCATACGGAGATTTAACTGTTTTACTGACACCGCCCTATTTTCCGCGGTAATTTTTTTACTTAAAGGATATCTTTTTGAGAAGGGGATTTATCGGCTTATAGAGCACAAATGTGATAACTGAGATAACGACACCCTTTATAAGATTGAAGGGGACTGCACAGCAAAGGGCAAGCTTTGGTATGCTGTCGATAAATGGGAATATCGAGTTACCCATACCGATTATCATACCCTCTTCAAAGCCTGCAAGCATAATATACGCAGGCACCATTACGTATGCGTTTATCGGGAGAGAGACCACAGCCATAGTCAGAGTGCCGGCAATTAGACCGAGAAGTGCATTAAGCTTAGTCTTTTTATGTCTGTAAATAAATCCTGCCGGTATGATGAAGGCACATCCTACAACAAAGTTGGCCAGCTCGCCTACACCTGCGGTAATCGTACCGTTTATCGCTAAGTTAAGAAGGACTTTTATCAGCTCGATAAGTACTCCTGCCAGCGGACCCATAGCAAATGTGCCGATAAGGACAGGGACCTCGCTGAAGTCAAGCTCGTAAAACGGCGGCGCGATAAAGGGAAGCGGAAACTCGATAAGCATAAGTATTGTGGATACGGCACCAAGCATCGCTACCTTGACGATAAACTCAGTCTTTTTTCTTGCTTTTGTGTTCATTATGAACTCCTTTCAAAGTTCAGAGCTGAATCGACGAAAAAGAAACCCCAAGACATAAAAGTCCCGGGGTTAAAATATACGGAGATCGCATACTTCTTCTCTCATCCGGACTATGACCGTCGGTACGGGAATCACACCCGTTCAGCCGCAAATGCGGGTCGCAGACTGTTACTGCCGGTAAGGATTTTCACCTTGCCCCGAAGAATAATATAGTGATATTATATTCCACAGCGGCAGATTTGTCAATAGTCGGAGCTATATATTTTCTTTATCCATTGAGTGGTAGAAGGATAGAGGAGCAAGATCTCTTGAGGGATTATCAAGGGAGGCCAGATACCGCCTCATTGCATAGCAGAAGCTGCAGCGGGTGGGATAGCCTTCTTCTCTTGGAACAAAGCCTTTTTCCTTAGCATAGCTGTAGAGTGCCTCTGTGCCACCTTTGACAAGGGCGGTAAACACAGGGTATTTTACGTCGTCAAGAGCTTCGCTCAGATAATCCCGCATCTCCATTGCAAGACCGGGGCACCCATCGGGAAGTCCGTTGCCGTAAAGGTCAATATGACAGTGATGCGGAAGGAGAAGACGTGAGCAGGGAGATGAGGAGATAAATTCCTCATAGTGACGGCGGGGATAGATGCTGTCGGCTATACTGAGTGCTCTGCCGTTCATTCCGACGCCGTATTCTGCGGCGGTGGAAGCTATGTAATCCTCGCCAAGCGCTTCCTTCAGCTCTTCCTCGGAATAGCTCTTTGTGATGTCAAGTCTCGACAGGCTTCTGAGGTATCTGTCCTTCCACACGAAAAAGTCAAAGCCGCATTCTCTGAGCATCTTGCAGAGCAGAAGAGGACGGTAAAGAGGCACGTATTCGATATGAAACGGGTCGGCGGATACCATAATCGTGGTGACACCGAGCTCCTTCAGCTTATAGAGACGCTCTCGTACAAATTTTTCATCAGAGCACCAGAAGCCGTTCGTCTCGATATAATCTATCTCAATTCCGTTTCGTGTCAGGGCACGGATAGCGGTGCAGAGGGAAGAGAAGTTTATAAAGGGCTCACCGCCTCCGATGTGCACCGAATATGCTCCCGACTCACGGAGAAGACGGGCGATCCTCTCGGCGGCTTCCTCGGTGATGTGATCCTTCGGGCAATCGGGGGAGGATGCTACTATGCAGTGCTTGCAGGCGGCGGTACATACGTAATTTATTATTACTCCGGAATATAAAGGTGTGTTCATCAGATATCTCCCAATTTATATATATGAGAAAAGTATACAGTATCTTTTGACTTTTGTCAACGAAGGAATGGGATAAAAGGACGCAAAGAAGGGGATGTTATATGGGAGACACCCATATAACATCCCCTTCATTTATATCCGAATTGACACAGCACTTAAAGAGAAAAAAGGAAAGAGAAAATAAAAGTTATTTGTTCTTTATATCGTTCTCGTACTTCTCAACCATCTTCTTAACCATCTGGCCGCCGATAGAGCCGGCCTGCTTAGAGGTGAGATCACCGTTGTAACCCTGGTTAAGAGTTACGCCAACTTCGCTTGCAGCCTCCATCTTGAACTGATCAAGAGCAGCCTTTGCTTCAGGAACGAGAGTCTTATTGTTTCTTGCCATTTTTAGTTCTCCTATAATTTTTTAATTTCGGTTTAATTGTTATCCAGAGTGCTTCTGCACCCTGCTCTATTATTATTGGCAAACACTCTTGTTTTATGAATGGTAATATTTTGTTAATAATTTGTTAAAAAACAGCATATAAAAACACGGTGTTTCCCAAAAGGGAAACGCCGTGTTCGTATATATTTAGTTTGCTTTTGCAAGCTCTGCATCTTCGTCGGGGCAAATGACCTTTTTGATATTTGCACCGATGCCGCTGAGCTTTCCGACTATATCGTCAAAACCGCGCTCTATAAGATGGATATCTGTTATTTCTGTCTTACCCTCTATAGCAAGGCCGGCAACTATCATTGCCGCTCCCGCTCTGAGATCTACCGATCTTACAGGGGCTGCAGAAAGAGGAGCACCGCCCTCGATTATGGCAGTTTTTCCGTCAACCTTTATCTTTGCACCCATACGTCTGAGCTCGTCAACGTAACGGAAACGGGTCTCAAATACACCCTCGGTAATATAGCTTACACCGTTTGCCAGGCAAAGAACGATAGCGATCTGGGGATGCATATCGGTAGGGAAGCCGGGATAGGGCATAGTCTTTATATTTGCCTTCTTAAGGGGACCGTCGCGGCTGATGATAATGCTGTCATCAAACTCCTCGATTATACAGCCCATTTCCTCAAGCTTGGCTGAAATAGACTCAAGATGCTTGGGAATAACGTTGGTGATCTTAAGCTTTCCGCCGGTGGCGGCAACTGCGGTCATATAAGTTCCCGCTTCGATCATATCGGGGATTATAGCGTAATTACAGCCGTGAAGGCTGGACACACCCTTGATCTTGATAGTGTCGGTGCCTGCACCGGAGATATGAGCACCGCAGGTGTTAAGGAAGTTCGCCAGGTCGACGATATGAGGCTCTCTGGCCGCATTGTCAATGACCGTAGTGCCCTTAGCACATACAGATGCAAGCATAACGTTGATAGTTGCACCAACAGTAATAACGTCAAAGAACACCTGAGCTCCGCGGAGACCGTTCTCCGCTACTGCCTCAAGATAACCGCCCTCGGTAGATACCGTAGCGCCAAGAGCCTCAAAGCCCTTTATATGCTGATCTATCGGACGGACACCGCCGAAATCGCAGCCGCCGGGAAGACCGGCATAGGCACGGCCGAAACGGCCAAGCTCAGCACCGTAAAGGTAGGAGGAAGCCCTTATCTTGCGGACTAACTCATAGGGGGAAGAACCGCCCTTGATATCGGTACAGTCGATCTCCACCGTGGTACGGTTGATCATCTTTACCGATGCCCCCATCCTTGAGAGTATCTCAAGGGAGTTGGTGATGTCCTTTACCGTGGGGAGATTTTCTATTATACATTTACCTTTTATCAGGATACAAGAGAATATTATCGGCAGAGCAGCGTTTTTCATTCCGCTGATGTCAACAGTACCGTGAAGTCTGTTACCGCCGGTTATTTCAATTTTTTCCATAAAAATTTACCTCTGTCGGCATGATCGATCAAAATTCTGATAATCTATTTGTCACAAGAGTTATTACATAACATACCAAATTATATTATAACACTAATTTATCTAAAAGGAAATAGATTTTATAAAAAGTTAACAAATAGAATGTACATGATCACAAAAATCAATAACATAGCTGTTATTAATTATATTATCGACAGAAAAAAATGTGAAAAGCACACAGAAGATCACTTTTTATAATATGCTACAGCCAGATCTACTACCAGACCGTAGCTTCTCGTTCCTTCAGTTCCCTGGAGTTTAAGATATGCATCGTTGACTGCACCGCTGACGTCTGCGGCCACAGAGTCACGGTACTTGTCAAAGAATTTTGAGTAAGCCATCAGCTCGTATCTGACATCGGTATTAAGCGTGGATGCTACCTTTGCGTAAAGCTCCTGATCTGCACTGTAAAGAGCGGACGATACATATTCAAAGAGGTTAAGATATCCGCTGTATCTGATGTAGGGATCATCCGATTCCTTACATACCAGAAAGGCAACAAAGTTTGCCTCGTCCTCACGGGCTATACCTCTTTGATGCGCCAGCTCGTGCGCAACGGTAAAGGGAATGGTGTAATCGGGGAAATTGGTGTTTACGTTTGCTTCACCCGTAAAGAAGGAATAGACGCCGGCAATATGAGTGTATGTCATAGGCTCGCTGAGGATCACCGGCTTTACTTTGCTGTAAAGGGGAGATATAAAGGTATATTTATCATATATCTTGTCGTATGCTCTGAGTACTGCATCTCCTGTCTCTCTTACGCTGTAAGGGGAAACAGAAAAACTGTAATTTGCAAAGTCGATCTCGTCGGCAATTGTGTTTACCTCATTTCTGAGGATTATTGCTGTTTCGTAAAGCTCTGCCGCCGAGACCTCGGCACGGTCAAGCTCCATCTTTTCGTCTATGGTACTGCCGTAATATCCGGTGCCGAACCCCAATATCATCAGACTGTAGAGCAGAGGGATCACCGACATCACTGAGAACATAAAGCGGTTTGACCTTACTCTGTTGTCTGAAATTCTGAAAGTATGCACTATCAGAAAAACAAATATCACCGGGATCATTATGAGAAGTGCCTCTGCCACCGAGAAAGGAATAATTACCGTAATATACGAGAGTATACCTCTGAATATCATTCCCACGTATCTTGAAAAAAAGTCGGCAAAGCTGTCACTCAGCACCGCGGCAATATTTATCACAATACATACAAGGGTTATGATAAATATTATTCTTACAGCGAAAGGAACATTTGTTTTTATTTTTTCTCTAAGCTTATGCATTGCTGTTCTCCGTTAAAAAATAAGATCGAAAACTTCTGCTCCTGCAAGAGAAAGCAGGTTGCTTGGCGGTGGGGCTGTCAGTCTGAGAGTACTGCCCCTGTAAGGAAACTCAAGTACGGCGGCGTGCAGCGCGTGTCTTTCTATTAGCGGTGAAGGTACTCCGTACAGCCCATCTCCGAGAAGGGGAGTACCGATATGCTTAAAGTGAACACGTATCTGGTGGGTCCTTCCGGTACGTGGGGTAACGATCACCCCTGCACGGCCGTCCTTTTCTGATACTACCGAATACTCGGTAAGTGCATAACGGGCAGTCGCACCGCCTTCACCTGCCGGCAGTGCTTCACGTATTATAATACTTTCACCCACTCGTCTTATGTCGCTTTCTATACGTCCGGTTTTTTCTTTCGGTATTCCGTCGGTAACGGCAAAATATTGCTTCGTCACCCTGCCGTCAAGGAGAGCCTTTGACAGCAGATTAGCAGTAAGTCGGTTTTTTGACACCACCACTATTCCAGATGTATCTCTGTCAAGACGGTTCATTGATCTGAATACAAACGGTGTACCTTGCCCGGTAAAATATGCTACCAGCGCATTTGCAAGAGTGTCTTCATAGTGGCCGTGTGAGGGATGAGTGGGCATGTTCGGCGGTTTGTTTACTGCTATTATGTCCTCATCCTCGTATATTATCTCGGGCATCTCGCCGCCCGGGACTATGTTCGGGTTTACGTCTCCGTCTGTGTCCCGATCGGCTATTTCGAGAATATCTCCCGCTTTCAGAATTTCCCGCACAGTTACTCTCTTTCCGTTGAGCATGATACCCTGCTCATCCTTTTTTAAGAGAGTTATCATTTTCGAAGAACAGGCGAGTCTCTTTTTGAGAAACTCGCCTGTCTTCATACCGTGCGCATTTTGCTCAACGGTTATCTTCAATGTATTAGTTTACCTTGACAGTCCAGCCGAAGGTATCTTCCTTCTTGCCCCACTGAATACCGGTGAGGGTGTCATACAGACGCTGGGAGATAGGACCGATCTTACCGTCAGAGAGAGTCATGATCTTTCCGTTGTCGTTAAGCTCGCCGATGGGGGAGATAACTGCAGCAGTACCGGTACCGAATGCCTCGTCAAGCTTGCCTGCATCGTAAGCCTCTACAAGCTCATCAATGGAAACTCTGCGCTCAGAGACCTTCAGACCCCAGCTGCGGAGAAGAGCAAGGCAGGAATCACGGGTAACACCGGGGAGAATGTTGCCTTCGTCAAGTGCGGGAGTAACAACCTCGCCGTCTATTACGAAGAACACGTTCATTGCACCAACCTCGTCGATATACTTGCGGTGGATACCGTCAAGCCAGAGAACCTGTGCATAGCCGAGCTTTTCTGCTTTTTCCTGACCCTTGAGGGAAGCAGCGTAGTTACCGCCCACCTTTGCATATCCGGTACCGCCCTTAACAGCGCGGACGTACTCGGTCTCAATGTATATCTTAACAGGGTTGATTCCGGTAGGATAGTAAGAGCCTACGGGAGAAAGAATGATAGCAAAGATATAGTTCTTAGCTATATGAACGCCAAGGTGCTCATCAGTTGCAATGATAAAGGGACGGATGTAAAGAGAAGTACCCTCAGCGGTGGGGATCCAATCCTTATCGTAGTCAACGATAGCCTTGATAGCCTGAAGAGCATCGTCGGGATCGATCTTGGGGATACACATTCTCTCGTTTGTGTTGTTCATTCTCTCAATGTTCTTCTGAGGACGGAAAAGCTGAACGGTACCGTCAGCGGTATAGTAAGCCTTAAGACCCTCGAACATCTCCTGAGCATAGTGGAATACCATTGCTGCAGGGGGGAGAGCTATATCACCGTAGGGAACTATGCGGGGATCGTACCATCCCTTACCCTCGGTGTAGTTCATCATGAACATATGATCGGTAAAGTAGTTACCGAAGCCAAGCTTGTCCTGGTCAGGCTTGGGCTTTTTCTGTGCGATGGGTTCGATTCTGATGTTAAGCATTTATTTATCCTCCGATAATCAAAAAAGAATATTCTTATGAAATTATATTATACACCATTTCACTCCCGGTTGCAATATTTTTTGACGAGAGTTTAGGTAATAATCATTTTTGCGGAAATTTTTCGTCTCTCAGCCGGTACAGAAGCTCGAGAGCACCGTCCGGCACTGCACCCTCAAGAGGCTTGCGGTACTTTATCAGCTCCCTGACGTAGCTTGAGCTGATATAGGCAAGCTCAGCCTTTGATGGCATAAACAGAGTCTCAACCTCGGGAGACAGCCTGCGGCTGATCTCTCCGAGACTGTATTCATACTCAAAGTCCGCTGTAGTTCGCAGTCCCTTTACTATTACGCCGGCGTTTATCTTCTCGGCATATTCAGCTACCATTCCGTCAGACACGTCCGTATTTATGTTAGAGTGACCGGCAAATGCATCTCTGAGAATGCTAAGACGCTCCTTGGGGGTAAACATTCCGTTTTTTTCGCTGTTATAAAAGCCTACTACGTATACTGTGTCAAACAGCTTTGCACATCTTATGGCAATGTCGTAATGTCCGTAGGTCAGCGGGTCAAAGCTGCCGGTAAGCAGTGCTATCCTTTTGTCGGTCATGTTCACACATCCTTTTTCTTTGAGAGCAGAGTGATATAAGCTCTGCCGTGTCGGGAGTTCTTCAGTACCTCGTAGCTGTCCTCAAGCTCAGGACTGTCACCGAATACGTCCCCGGTCTCGCTTTCGCAGACGATAAGCGCGCCGTTGTTAAGAAATCCGCTGTCCCTGAGCTTTTTAAGTGCCGCTGTCATGTGCTCAGACTTATATGGGGGATCAAGAAAAACAATGTCGAATTTTTTTCTGCCCGCTCTGAAGAAGGTAGCAAAATCTCCGGAGGAGATAGTGCATCTGTCTATAAGTTTGGTCTTCTGAGCGTTTTTCTTAATTATCTCTACAGCATCCTTTGACACGTCAAGGAATGTTGCGTGGCTGGCGCCGCGGCTGAGAGCCTCAAGTCCCAGCTGTCCCGAGCCTGCAAAGAGATCAAGAACGTTTCTTCCCTCTATATCAAACTGTATCATTGAGAACATTGCTTCCTTTACACGTTCACCCGTAGGACGTGTGTTTTCACCCTCAAGTGTATCAAGACGGCATCCTTTAGCAAGTCCGGTTATTATTCGCATCATTTTTTATCTGCCTTTCTTGTCGTTAAAATAGCTGTATATCTCCTCTGCGTCACGGGCGGTTATTCCCTTGACTTCGGAGAGGGAGGCTACGTCAGCCGATCTGACCGCCGCAAGAGAGCCCAGCTCTTTAAGGAGTATCTTTGCCTTTTTTTCTCCGATCCCCTTTATTTTTTCAAGTGAGGATGTGCGCAGAGATTTCCTCTTTGCACTGTCCATTCTGGAGTAGGTGTAGCGGTGTACCTCTTCCTGAAGCTTGTATATCATCATGAATACCGATTGCTTTTTCGCAATGCTTATTTCGCTTTCACCGTCGGTGAGAGTGCGGGTCTTGTGGTATTCATCCTTTACCATACCGAACACGGGAATGTCACAGCCCATCTCCTCTGTCAGCTGTCTTATGACAGAAACGTGTCCCTTACCGCCGTCAAGAAGAATAAGATCGGGCGGAGGAGGGAAGGACTCGTCTCCTATATGACCGAGACGTCTCGAGATTGCCTCTCTCATTGAAGCATAGTCATCCTGACCCTCCACAGTTTTTATCTTAAAGGATCTGTAGTCACTGCGCTTGAGCACACCGTTCTCCATTACTACCATGCCGGCAACCTTGTGCTCCCGACCGATGTTGGATATATCGTATGCCTCTATTCTCTCGGGATATACCTCAAGTCCCAGCAGGACCGCAAGACCTGCCAGAGCCTCATTTTCATTTTCCGTCTTTTTCTTGTAGTGTGTTGCATTCTGCTCCGCATTGGCGTATGCCATATCGCAAAGAGCCTTAAGCTCGCCTCTCTCCGGGTGGTGAAGGCGGACCTTTCTTTTGCTCATCTCTGAGAGAGAGTCGCGAAGATCCTCTGCATCCTCCTCCGGGATATCAAAACCGATGAGCACGTCCTTCGGTACGTATTCACGTCTCCGGTAGAACCCGAATATAAAGGAAGAAATATTTTCAGGCTCAAGTATCTCGTCAGCTGAGAAGGTAAACTGCTCATTGTCCGTTATTCTGCCGCCGCGGATAATGAGGACCGAGATGACAGAGCACATCTCGTCACGGTACAGTGCAAATATATCGTGCTCAGCCTTGGGGTCGGTAACTGCCTTCTGCCTGTCCCTCAGCTTCTCAAGTGAGACGATGGTATCACGGCATCGGGCGGCGGCCTCAAATTGCTCTGCCTCGGAATACTCGTACATTTTCTTTTCAAGGTTTTTTGCCGCATCGGCAATATCGCCTGAAAGTACGTCAAGAGCACAGTTCACAGCAGATACGTATTCGTATCTTGACACCTTTCCGCTGCAGGGAGCCATACATCTGCCGATCTGGCTGTAAATGCAGGGGCGCACCTTGCCGATATCCTGAGGAAACTTATGCTTGCAGGATGGCAGACCGAAGGTCTTCTTCAGTGTTCCGATAATATCGTATACAGTTGCGCTTGAAGAATAAGGACCGAAATATTTTGCACCGTCCCCTATACGTGAGCGTGTCATTGAGAGGTTGGGATAATCGTCCTTTACAGACACCTTTATATAAGGATAGGATTTCGCATCCTTGAGTTTTATATTATATTTTGGTGAGTATTGCTTAATGAGGCTGTTCTCAAGTGTAAGTGCCTCTATCTCATTATCACAGAGAATATAGTCAAAGTCGGCAACACGGCTGACCATCTTAGCGGTCTTGATGCCCTTGGGTGTTTCGCTGAAATAGCTTGAAACACGGTTCTTGAGCTTTCGTGACTTGCCGACATAAATAACCTCCCCACGGGAATCCCGCATAATGTATATGCCGGAGGACAGAGGCAGGGAGTTTGCCTTTTCTCTGAGCTTGTCTAAGCGTTCATTCACTCTGCAACTCCAAAAAAACAAACGGACCCAAATTTCATCTACTTTTCCGCAGCGAAATTACAAGTCCGTTAAAATTATTCCCGCTTTCTGAGCTTATTCGCTGAAGCCGGTATTGATGAGAGTGGAAAGACCCTCAAGAGCATCACTTTCGTCTATGCCGTCAGCAATGAGAGTAATAGTCATACCCTTAACTATACCGAGAGACAGCACGCCGAGCAAACTCTTGGCGTTAACTCTGCGGTCTTCCTTCTCGACCCAAATAGAACTTTTATATGAATTAGCCTTCTGAATAAAAAATGTAGCCGGACGTGCGTGGAGACCAACGTTGTTTTTAATAGTAACATCCATCGAGATCATATTTATTGACGCTCCTGTAAAAATAGTAATTAAAGCGCTTTTAGGGCGCTGTAGTTTATGAACTTTTTATTCGGTTATATTATATCAAAGATTTAAAATAAAATCAATAGCTTTTCTGCATAATTTTTACGGTAAGAGGCCTTTTTGTGCAGTAAAAACCACTATTAATCCACTCTTTTTATCTCGGTGACGGTACAGTCGGTGATAATGTTCTCTGTGTAGAAAGAGAGAGTCATTCCGGGAGCTATAAAAGTGTTGCCGTTAAGCATAAAACTGCCGTCCTCTCCGAAGACTCCGCTTGACAGTATACTTCCTCTGAGGTCGATCTTTTCTGCTCCGGGAGACTCTGATCTGACAACACTGCCGTCTGACAGAGTCAGTATCATTTCTGCGGGAATGATCGTCTTTTCAGAGGTGAGCGTGCCGATGGGGGTAGTACCGGAGGAGAGGAATACGCTGTCCCCTTCCTTGAGTGAATCCCCCGAGCTGTGATCGAGAGAGGTAATAAGAAACTTGATCTCTACTGATTCGCTATGCCCGGAAATGCTGATCTTTTCGTCAAGATTATGGCGCAGGAGAACACTGCCGGCGGCACAAATGACGATGAGTATGATAACGATGTCAATAACGTTGAATCGGAACATTCTTTTTTTATTTTCACCCATTTCGTTCAGCCTCCTATTTGTTCAGTATTTTGGCCGAGACACAGCTGCCCTCACCCGCAAATCCCGGCACACGGTAAGAAAAATAACTTCCGGTCATAAGGTCGTAATTTCCGTTGATCTTGTAGCATCCATCGTGGGTCACGTTTGTAGAACGCACAGTTATATAAACGTCTAATCTTCCCGGAACTTCAACGGCCTTCTGTTCGCCTGTCTCGTTGTTTACCGTTGTTCTGACAGCATTGACGTATTCTACGTATATTACCTCTCCCAGCTCTGCCTGTTTAACTGAATCGAAGAGTATATCACCGGGTTTTATAAGTCCTGAGAACTCTTCTCTGATCTCCTTCGACTCGATAACGAACTCGGCGTTAAAGGTCTCGCCGTCAGATGCGTTATCGCGGGATAAAAACAAATATACAACGAAGGATACTGCGGCAAGGATGACGAGAATAAGTATAATATCAATTATATTGAATCTGAAGGCTTTTTTCTTTTTGCTTTCCATTTTTATCTCCTTTCGTATCCTCAGGTAATATCAACCTGTGCGACGTTCCCATCGCTGTGTCTGAAATAATCGTCCTCCTTTTGTGCCAGCCCCACACGTCTGTAGGCGCACACAAGACCGAACAGCATCCAGAACATAAGGAATATACGGTAGTTATACCATACGTGATCCGTCATACCCTGAACCAGTACCGAAAGAATACCGCACATACCTCCAAGTATAAGCAGTCGGGGTCTTCTTTCACGAGTGTTTACAGCTCTTGAAATGCTGTTTTTTATAAAGATCAGCATTATTACCGTAAAGACCGTAAGACCGATGATGCCCAGCTCCAGTGCGATCTGTAAAAACAGATTGTGACTGTGGGGTGCGTTTTCTACACCTGCGTATGCGTAGAGAGGATAAACCTGAGAGAAAGCGGCCTCACCAATGCCTATACCGCTGCCGAAGCAGTCACGGAGCATGTTGAGGGATGCTTCCCAGATGTTTACTCTGTAGCTCGTAGAGGAATCTGCCAGATTGCCGATACTTGTGAACCTGTTCCATATATTTTCTGGAATAATGAGAGGGAGAAACGGCAGGGAAACACCTGCAAAAAACAGGAATGTAACAGTCTTTCTTGTCATGAATATGAAGAATATCAGCATTCCGATAATAAGTCCCAGCCATCCGCCCCTTGACCACGTGAGTATCAGACAGGAAAAGAGAGCGACACAGGTAAGGAAAGAATTGAATTTCCCTCGGCGGTCCCTTGATGAGAAGAAAAATGCGGCGGCAACAGGGAATACCATGATAATATATTCGGCAAGAATGTTAGGGTTACCGAAGGTAGAGGTAACTCTGCCGGCAATGTCGGAAAACATGGTCATATCCTGCCAGACCTGTGATGCCTCGCCTAAGAAATACTGGCAGATACCAATGATAGAAACGATTACCGCAGAGGAGACCGTGGCCGTCGTGACTCTCTTAAGAAGCTCTCTGGTATTTATGAGATTTACCGTTATGAAATATCCAAGCATCAGACAGACCATCATAAGAGCAGAGGGAAGAGAGCCGTCGGGATTGACGGAAACGATGCCTCCGAACAGTACCATACCCATAAATACAGTGATGAAGGTGTCCTCAGTGCGGAAAACAAGTGTGCGCTTACCTCTGATAAGCTTGATGAGATAGCAGAATGCAGTATACAGCACCGCTATCGCAAGAGTCATCGTCCGCACAAAGGGCAAAAAGAAAAATATAAGAGTAATGCCCACCTCAGGAACAGCAAAAATGAGGTACATAATTACTGCACACAAAAGTAATAACAGTATATATCCGGGGGAGAGGATAAGTGACAGGAAACCGAGAAGTATTCCGAGGATGAAAGCGATATTACTCTTTCCTCTCTTACCGTTCAGCCTCTCAAACTGGGATTCTCTGAGACCTATAACGTCTGTTAATAAAAATCTTGTGATGCGGTTTCGACGCATTGCACCCACAAGAGAATCTCTTGACAGTAGCATGGGGAGCGATATCAAAACCACCGAGAGAGGACAGTACAGCACCCCGATCGAGGTGATCTTCTCAATAGCGGCAAGGTGCTTGAACAGATAAAGTGCGGCAGAGTAAAGACCGAAGGAGAAGAAGAACCACCCGTATACTCTCATTCTGGTCTCGCTGAGGCCTGCGGCAAAACGCCTCAGTGCCTCTGCAATAACACTGCTCTCTATCCATTTTGAGAGGATCTTTCTAATCGGTCTGAACTTTTCTTTTACAGTACCGATGAATGTGGGATCGGTGAGCTTTTTCCTCTTTGTCTTTCTTGACTCCTCATTTGACGATGCAAAAAAGTGTCCCGTAAAGCTGGTGGAGGCTTTTTTGTATAAATACTCGGAAAAACGGTCTAAGAGGTGAAGTATACCGCTGCCCTTTTTCAGAGTTTTCTTCTTTTTGTTGTTCACGTCCGATCCTCCTT
>JAFQUL010000055.1 GCA_017408535.1 Clostridia bacterium | reverse complement strand
CCGCTGGGGAAGGCTATGTTGGAGTTACCGCATTATTTTATTGTTTGATCTCTCTACAGGAAAATTTACGTTTTTGCGTTAGCAAAACAGGTGATTTCATCTTTGATCGCATTCTGCCGGTCCCTCCGGTCCTGTCAACAAAAACCGCCGTACCCCTGGCGGGTACGGCGGATGCTTTTGTTTCTGCTTTATTTTTTAAGAGCGGTCTCAAGAGCGGAGAAGGCGGCGGCCTTTTCGCTGTCAGAGAGAACGGCGTACATAACGTAATTGCCGAACACCTTTACCTCTGCGGACTCAAGCTTGGGCTTTTCATTAGGTGCGTAATCCTCATTGAAGGTGGCAAGAGCGGTGGTAAGGTAGCTTTCAATTGCGGTCTTCATAGCTGTGACCGATTCGGCATCCTTCATCTTGAAGATACCGTACTCGTCGATACCGACACCGCCTACCTGCATCATTTCCGCATATTCGAGACAAAGGTCAAGGGGGAAGGACTGCTGTATCTTGATGTAATTCTCAGGTGCTCTGTCAAGATCGTTTATACGGCTGAGGGTGGGGTTGATCTTCTGAACCACAGACTCAACGGTAACGTCATCTCTGTAGCCCTGCTCCTCGCCGCAGGCAATTATGAAAGCACAGAGAAGGGAAAGGGCGATGCAAAAGCAAATAAATTTAACAGGTCTCATTTTTTAACTCCGTGTATCAGTTATATGCGTGGGTCCTGATGTAGTTAAGCTCTTTTTCAAAGCCGATCTCGTTAAGATGGAGACCGTCGCCGTTCTGGTAAGAATCGTTCATATAGTAGCCGTCCTCACCGAGAAGAGCGCAGGCGGTGTACAGATACTTAACGCCGCATTCCTTTGCAACGTCAGCCACCCAGATGTTGGCGCGGTTGATCTTATCGTTATCAATACCCTTGGTGGTGTCGTATCTCTTGGCCGCGGGGAAGATGGACTGAAGAATTATCTTGGTATTGGGGCTTGCCTTCTTGATAGTGTCGATGAGATCCACGTAAGCATCCTTGAACTGTGTCTCAGACAGGGTGGCAACGCCGTTAACACCCAAGGTTATTACCATCATATCGGGCTTGGCCTTCTTGACGGTCTCGGAGATGGTGATCTCCTCTTTGGTGTCGGGATAGTAGATACGGTCGATGGTGGCACGGTTAAGAGAAAGAGTACCGTTGATGGGGGTCCATACCTGAAGGGTCTCCTTGCCGTCCTTGAGCATCTTGTATGCCTTAAGACCGTATGTGGTGGAGTCGCCGAGGAAGATAATATTGTCGATGTATTCCTGACCGGCATCCTCTGTCTTCTCAAGGATGGTACCCTTGTATTTTTCCATCATCTCTGCTTCGGTGGGAACGCCGTCAGCATAGCTTGGGGAATCCTCGTCATTATTCCCGGTAGTGTCTGAAGGATCGTCACCCGACTCAGATGAGGTGGTATCTGCAGGATCGGTGGGGGTGTTCGGTGAGTCCGGTGTGTCGGTGGTATTCGGTGTGTTGGGAGTATCGGGAGTACCGGGGTCATCTCCCGAGGGGGTGTTCTGCGTACCGTTTGTGTCGGCCGGTGAGTTCACGGTAGGCTGTGTGTCGGGAGTTCCTGCGGGAGCATTTGATTTACCGGAGGAAGACAGGCCGATGATTATTATAATGGCGGCAAGGGCAGCAAGGGCAACGATCGCCATTATCTTATAGAAGAAGCTGTCTTGATTATTTTTCGCTTTGTTGATATTCATACCTAAAATTCGGATTTCCGACGGGCGGAAATATTCTCCTCTCTTAAGTGTATATAATGTCAGTTTCCAGAGGTAATTATACCATATCGGTATATATATTGCAATAATTATTTACGCTTTGAATTTTTTTCGGTGATGGCGGCGAACTGAGGCTTGTAGTCGTCTTTCTTGGATTTCTCCCTGTTCAGCTTGCTTGTTACGATGAAGGCAACGGCACCGCAGATGGCGTAGATGATGGCCAGAGCAAAAACGATAATAAGTGCGCCGCCGATCGATGCGGTGTCAGAGCTGAGGGTAAAGAAGGCGGTGATCACAACTGATATGATGATAACGAAGTGTATCAGAAGTCTGAGGACCGCAGGGATTTTTTTGATGCGGAACAGCTGGTTGCAGAGCGCCAGAATAAAGGAAAACAAAAGGAACAGAAACATTCCGAATATCTGCAGGATCGGCTCCTCCATCAGTGAACTTACGATCAGGTAGAAGAATACCACGATAAGGGTGAAGAATATCGAGGCCTGGCAAAAAATGCTTTTTATTATTTTGAGTTCTTTCATAATAGTCTCCGGGATTTTATTCGTTACCATATAAGTTATCACGAATAAGAGAAAAATTCAAGGACTAAAGTTTGAACATTATGAAAATTGTGACGTTTTTTGTTTGCGGCACGGTATACCTTGGTCTTGTTTTTGGTTTCTCATAAGATCAAACAAGGAAGAAAATACAAAATTAACCCCTGGTTCTACGGAAAAACACAAAAATTTCCCCGGCGGATAGACATTTTGATCCCTTTATGATATAATTATCCCGTTATAAGATCTTTCTGCCGCCCGGGCGGCTGAGTGGAGGCAAAATGAACGTTACTATTATTGACGGGCAGGGCGGTCAGCTCGGCTCACGGCTTGTAAAGGAAATAACCGAGAGATTTGAAAATATCACTCTTACCGCTATCGGTACCAATGCGATAGCCACCTCCGCAATGCTGAAGGCAGGGGCACAGAATGCCGCTACCGGGGAAAACTCGGTTATCGTTGCCTGCCGTAAGGCTGACGTGATAATCGGTCCTGTGGGGATAGTCATAGCTGATTCGCTTCTGGGTGAGATCACCGATAAAATGGCCGCCGCCGTTGGCCGTGCGGATGCCGTGCGTATTCTCATCCCGATGAATAAATGCGATAATCTGATCGCAGGGGTCGCCGCCCAGAGCACGGGTGCACTGATCGAGGATGCGGTAAAAAAGCTGGGGGATATCTTCTCTGACCGCTCTTGACAGCACTCTGATACTGTGGTATAATGGTCCCGTTATCCTTGAAGGATGGCGTAAGGGGCTGAAGCTCCGTGACTCACGGCAAATAATAATATTTATCAAAGATGCTAAGAAGGTGTCATTATCTCTCTCTGAGATAGCGGCATCTTTTTTCTTTAACGGAAGGAATAGGAATGAAAAGAAACGATAAATTACTTAAGATGATACTGGCCGCCCTTTTTTTGGCACTGGCATACGTTATGCCCTTTCTGACGGGGCAGATACCCGATATCGGGTCAAGGCTCTGTCCCCTTCATATTCCGGTCAT
>JAFQUL010000054.1 GCA_017408535.1 Clostridia bacterium | reverse complement strand
GGGGAAGGCGTTGAGTGAGTTTTTATCACATTTGTGGTGGTAGGGCAATTTTGCAAGTGTCGAATATTTCAGTGGGCTTTCAGCCCCGCCAGTAGCATGCCCTTATAGGGCTGAGCAAGCCACCGGCTTAGCCGGTGGTTATGACTTTTTGTAAAATATTTTTAATATAAAGGATTGGTCAGAAAAATGAAAGCAAAACTTGAAGAGATCCGCCAGGCGGCAGCGGCACAGCTTGCCGAGCCCTCGGCTGATCTTGAAGCAATCAGGATCAAATATCTCGGCAAAAAGGGTGAGCTGACCGCAGTTCTTCGCGGTATGGGCGCTCTTACTCCCGAGGAGAGACCTATCGTTGGTGCAGTAGCCAACGAGGTACGCGCTTTTATCGAGAATGCTATCGCGGTGAAGGCTGAGGAGCAGAAGAAGGGCGCGCTTCTGGATAAGCTCAAGGCTGAGCGCATTGACGTTACCATGCCCGGTGAGAAGATCACCGCAGGCCGCCGCCATCCCCTTGCGCAGGTACGCCGTGAGATGGAGGATATCTTCATCGGTATGGGCTTCTCAGTTGTTGAGGGTCCCGAGGTAGAGTACGACTACTATAACTTCCAGGCACTTAATATTCCCGAGAATCACCCTGCAAGAGATACTCAGGATACTTTCTATATAACCGACAATATTCTTCTCCGTTCGCAGACCTCCCCCGTGCAGGTACGTACCATGGAGAAGCAGAAGCCCCCGATCCGTGTTATCTCTCCCGGCCGTGTTTACCGTTCCGATGCGGTTGATGCGACCCACTCCCCCCTCTTCCATCAGCTTGAGGGTCTGGTAGTCGACAAGGGTATCACCATGGGCGACCTTAAGGGTATGCTTGAGACCTTTGCAAAGACTATGTTCGGCGAGAGCACCAAGATCCGCTTCCGTCCCCACCATTTCCCCTTTACCGAGCCGTCTGCCGAGGTTGACGTTTCCTGCTTCGTTTGCGGCGGTAAGGGCTGCCGTCTCTGCAAGAACGAGGGTTGGATGGAGATCCTCGGTGCAGGTATGGTACATCCCAACGTGCTCCGCGGCTGTGGCATCGATCCTGAGGAGTACAGCGGATTTGCATTCGGTATGGGTATCGAGCGAATCGTTATGACCAAGTACAATATTGACGATATGCGTCTTCTTTACGAAAACGATATGCGTTTCCTCGGTCAGTTTTAAGAAAGGGTAGGGATATATAATGAATTTACCGTACAGCTGGCTCTCCGATTTCACAGATATCGGGGAGAATGATATAAAAGCCTATTGCGACAGAATGACCGACACCGGTTCCAAGGTGGAGGGTTATGAGATCCTCGGCGAGGATATTCAGAACGTTAAGGTGGGACGTGTTACCGGGATGGCACGTCACGAGAATTCCGATCACCTCTGGGTATGCCAGATAGATATCGGAAGTGAGACCGTTCAGATAGTTACCGGCGCACAGAATGTAAACGTCGGTGACCTTGTTCCTGCGGCTATTCCTCCGGCATTCCTTCCCGGCGGAGTCAAGATAAAGAAGGGCGCGCTCAGAGGCGTTGAGTCAAACGGTATGCTTTGCTCTATCGCTGAGCTTGGTCTTACCACTCACGATATGCCCGGTGCCGCTGAGGACGGAATATTTATTCTTGATCCTGCTATGGGTCTTACCCCCGGCCAGGACGTTGTTGAGGCTCTCGGCCTCCGTGAGACTGTGGTTGAGTTTGAGATCACTCCCAACCGTCCCGACTGTCTCTCAGTTATCGGACTTGCACGTGAGTCTGCCGCATCCTACGGCAAAAAGCTCAGTATCAAGGCTCCCGAGTTCACCGCAGTAAATGACGGTGACAAGATAGATAATTATCTTTCGGTTACCAATGAGGCAAGCGACCTTTGCTTCCGCTACAGCGCAAGAGTTGTAAAGAACGTAAAGATCGAGCCCTCCCCCCTGTGGCTGAGAATGCGTCTCCGTGCCGCAGGCGTAAGACCTATAAACAATATCGTAGATATTACCAACTACGTAATGCTTGAGTACGGTCAGCCTATGCACGCATTTGACTACAAGTGCCTTGACGGCAGTAAGATAGTAGTCCGCCGTGCAGGAGAGGGAGAGAAGTTCGTTTCTCTTGACGATATTCCTCACGATCTCCGTGACGATATGCTGGTAATCTCGGACGAGAAGAAGGCAGTTGCTCTTGCAGGTGTTATGGGCGGTCTTAACAGTGAGATCACCGACGATACCGTTACCGTTGTATTCGAGAGTGCAAACTTCCTCGGCAGCTCGGTACGTGTTACCTCCCGTGCTCTCGGTATGAGAACAGAAAGCTCTGCAAGATTTGAAAAGGGTCTTGACCCTGAGAACACCATCCCCGCTCTTGACCGTGCCTGCGAGCTTATCAATATGCTCTCTGCAGGTGACGTTGTTGACGGCACCATCGACGTATACCCCGACCCCAAGCCCGCCACCGTTATTCCGCTTGAGGCAGATAAGATCAACCGCTTCCTCGGTACTTCTCTTACCGCAGAATATATGGAGGACGTGCTCAAGCTCCTTTGCTTTGAGGTAAAGGATTCTATGATAACCGTTCCCTCATACCGCAGTGACGTTGAGTGTATGAACGATATCGCGGAGGAGGTCATCCGTATCTACGGCTACAACGAGATACAGTCCACTCCCTTCTTCTCCCGTCTTACTCAGGGCGGCCGCACCGAGGAGCAGAGCTTCTCTCTCCGTCTCCACGAGCTTCTTTGCGGCATGGGTCTTTACGAGATAGATACCTTCTCCTTCATCAGCCCCAAGTTCTACGACAGAATAGAGCTTCCCGCAGATGATGAGAGAAGAAAGTGCGTTGTTATAAAGAATCCCCTCGGCGAGGACACCTCTGTTATGAGAACCACCGCCATCCCCTCTATGATGGACGTTCTTTCCCGTAACTATAACTACGGCAACGAGGCAGTTGCTCTTTACGAGCTTGCTACCGTATATATCCCGAATGAGGATAAGGCTCTTCTTCCCGACGAGAACCGTCAGCTTGTGGTAGGCTTCTACGGCAAGGGTGATTTCTACCGTCTCAAGGGTATGTGCGAGGAGATCCTCAAGCTTGCGGGGATCAGTGATGCCGAGTACGTAAGAAATGAAAAGGATCCCACCTTCCACGGCGGCCGCACCGCAGACGTTATCTGCCGCGGTAAGACCGTTGCCACTCTCGGTGAGATCCACCCCAACGTTCTCTCCAATTATTCTGTTGGCACTCCCGTGTTTATAATGGCTCTTGATTACGAGACTCTTTACTCTCTCCGTGATACCGCAGAGTTCCACTATACACCCCTTCCCAAGTTCCCCGCAATGACCAGAGACTTCGCGTTCCTTTGCGATGACGAGCTTGAGGTTGCGGAGATCGAGAAGGTAATGAAGAAGGCGGGCGGCAAGCTGCTTCGTGACATCAAGCTCTTTGACGTATACCGCGGTAAGCAGATCGAGGCAGGCAAGAAGTCTGTTGCCTTCAGCGTATCTCTCCGTGCAGACGACCGTACCCTCACCGATGAGGATGCAGACCGCGCGGTAAACAAGATACTCACCGCTCTTGAAAAAGAGATGAACATCACCCTCAGAAAGTAATATAAGGGACTATGAAAGCCGGTACGAAAGTGCCGGCTTTTTGTGTGGCGGTTGGGGTGGTATATATTTTCAAAATGATGTGAGACCGCCCCACTATGGGATGTGATATATTCCCTTGGTAAAGCCTCTCACTCCGGGAGAGGCGGTACAATCTGCGGAAAATATTTTGTTATTTGCTTTGGCAAACAACAAAATATTTAAGGGGACGACAATGTATCTTAGGAATAATGCAGAACGATAATCGTCCCCGAGCGACGGAGAGCCTATCAGCAAAGCCTCGCCCTTCGGGAGAGGTGGCAGCCGAAGGCTGACGGAGAGGGCGGTCAACTATAGAATTGACAATTCCATTCCAATATGTTATGTACCGTCCCTCCT
>JAFQUL010000053.1 GCA_017408535.1 Clostridia bacterium | reverse complement strand
TGCCTTGCTTTTCCAATAGCTGCTCGTGATTGCCTATCTCAACGACCCGTCCCTTATCCATAACGACTATCTTATCCGCGTCCTGAATAGTAGAGAGTCGGTGTGCAATGATAAGACTGGTACGGTTTTTCATCAGCTTGACCATGGCATCCTGAATGTTTTTCTCTGTTCTGGTGTCAACTGAAGACGTCGCCTCATCCAGTATCAGTATCTTGGGATCGGCAAGGATAGCTCTTGAAATTGCCATCAGCTGACGCTGTCCGTGGGAAAGTCCGGCACCGGCCTGCTTGAGTACGGTGTCATATTTCTTCGGTAGACCCTCAATATAGCGGTGGATGTGACTGGTCTGTGCGGCGTTTATCATCTCTTCATCGGTAGCATCGAGATTGGCGTATTTGATGTTATTTTCAATGGTGTTTGAGAATAGCACGGTATCCTGGAGAACGATGGCGATATTCCTCCGCAGATGATCGCGGTCGATATCCGTTATATTTACGCCGTCTACCATGATCTCTCCCTTATCAACAGGGTAGAACCGCATCAGAAGATTTACAACGGTAGTCTTACCGCTTCCGGTAGCACCTACCAAAGCGATCTTTTGTCCGGGCTCTACGTCAAGATCGAAGTCATACAGCACCTGCTTGCCGGGGACGTAAGAAAAATCAACGTTTCTAAAGGATATTCTGCCGGTTATGTTTTCCGGCTTTTCTGTGCCGCTTTTATCTTCATCCGGCTCATCGAGAAGCGCAAATACACGCTCCGCGCCGGCTACCGCCGTCTGGATCGTTCCGTAAAGCTGTGCGATCTCGTTGATGGGGCGGGTGAATTGCTTGGCATAGATAATAAACGCTGAAACAGTACCTATGGTGATCAGTCCCGCATAGGCAAAATAACCGCCGAAGGCCGCTACGATAACAAAGCTGATGTTGGAGATACAGTTCATAATGGGTCCCATAGAGCCGCCCAGTATCTCCGCTTTGATACTTACCTTACGGAGCTCGTCAGAAGTTTTTGCGAATTCCCCGATCACGTCATCCTGCTTGTTGTAGGCAACGATGGATTTGTAACCGGTTATCATTTCCTCAGAGTGACCGTTCAGCTGTCCCAGTACTGCTGAGCGCTTGCGGTAGACCTTACGCATTACCTTAGACATCTTTTTTGTAACAAACACTGTCAGAAGCACGCTGACCATAGTGATCAGGGTAAGCTGCCAGCAGTAGATAAACATAATGACGACAGTGCCGATTATAGTCAGTATTCCGGATACCAGCGATCCTAAGCTCTGAGAAATAGTATTTGAAACGTTTTCAACGTCATTGGTCATTCGGCTCATAACGTCGCCGTTTGAATGGGTATCAAGATATTTGATTGAAAGATGGTCAATTTTCTTAAATAGGTCATGGCGCATCTGTTTAACGATGCTTTGGCTGAGCCTTGCCGCCAGAAGTGACTGTGACAGGGTAAACAGTATGTTTACCAGATATACTGCCAAAAGGAAGATCACACAGGTAGTGAGGGTGTCCCACGCCCTGTCCTTGATCGTGTCTATCGCCTTACCCTGGAGTGCCGGGGCGAAGAGTCCTGCGACAGTTACGAAAACCACCGATATCAGGAGCAGTATTAGTAGCTTCTTTGCCTTTTTGAAATATTTCAGCAGTCTTTTAAGGGTAGCACCTACGTTCTCTGCATGCTCTACCGTCTGTCCCATTCCGCGTCCCGGTCCGCCGGGTCTGCCGCGGAAATTCAGTGCGGTAGGTACGTTTTGCTTTTGCGGGCCTGCCTTGTAGACGGTGTCCCCGCGTTCGGGGCGGTTTTCAAAGCCCTTGGGGGGCATTTTAGTATTATTCATTTTGTATTGCCCCCTTCCTTAAGCTGAGAATTATAAATATCTCTGTATATCTCAGACTGCTCAAGAAGCTCGGTATGAGTTCCTATTGCAGAGACCGTTCCGTTGTCAAGCACTAAAATGCGGTCTGCTTTACGGATAGACGATATCCTCTGCGCAATGATTATCTTTGTTACGTCGGGATGCTCTTCACTAAGCGATTTATACAGAGATGCTTCTGTTTTCAGATCAAGCGCGCTTGTGGAGTCATCCATAATAAGGATCTCATGCTCCTTGAGTATTGCTCTTGCAATGGAGATACGCTGCTTCTGACCGCCGGACAGCGAGTGACCGCCCTCAGACACGGGCGTATAATAGCCGTAGCTTTTACCGCATATAAAATCGTCGGCATGGGCGATCTGTGCGGCTTTTTTTATTTCTTCCGGTTCTGCGTCGCTTTTGGACCAGCGGATATTTTCCTCTATACTGCGGGAGTACAGCTCCGCCTTTTGCAAGACTATTGCGATCTTATCCCTGAGAGCTTCGAGGGTATAGTCCTTGACGTTTACACCGTCCACCAGCACTTCTCCCCCTGTGACGTCATAAAACCTGGGGATCAGATGAACGAGAGAGCTTTTACCGCTTCCTGTAGCTCCGATAATAGCCAGAGTCTCACCGGGATTGACACTGAAGGAGATGTTCTCAAGAACGCTGTGATCCTCGCTTCCGGGGTATGCAAAGCTGACGTTGCGGAACTCGATCGAGCCCCTATGACTCGGTTCTTCACGCATATCTCCGTCAGTAATGATATCGGGACAGCGGAGCACCTCGTTGATTCGGTCGGCGGACGCCTTGGCACGGCTGAAGGTTTGGAAAATATTTGCCATAAATGTGATGCCGTGAAGGATCTGCGCAAGATAGGTGATTGCCGCCATAGTGTTACCGGGAGTGATAGATCCGCCGGTCCTGACGGTATATCCGCCAACTATGATAACAGCCACAACGCACAGATTAAGCACAATGTTCATACAGGGACCCATAAAGGCAAGCAGAGTCTGGACTCTGAGGTTTTCAGTACAGAGCTCATCGTTGGCACCGTCAAAACGGCCAAGCTCGTATTCTTCCTTTACGTAGGCCTTTACAACTCTTGCTCCTGCCACGGTTTCCTGCATAATGTGGTTGATGCCGTCCAGCTTCTTCTGCACGATCGCAAACAGAGGTGCGGTTTTCTTAAGAAAGAAGGTGACACCTACCGCAACGAAGGGAAGACCGCAGGCGGCGACCAGCGCAAATTTCGGTGACTGTCGGTACAGCATAAAAATGCCGCCTATGAACATAACGGTATTACGTACAAAACCTCGGATGAGCATCATGACCATGTTTTGTACCTGGGTCACGTCATTGGTCAGACGTGTTACCAGTGATCCGGTGGATATCTTGTCTGTCTGCTCAAAGGAAAGATTCATGATCTTGCTGAAAAGATCCTTACGCAGATCGTTACCGAAGCTCTGTGCGGCCAGGTTGGCAAACACACCGCAGAGAACACCGAAAATACCGCCGATAATTACCGTCAGTATCATACGGATACCCACGGTTACTATCAGAGAAAAGTCGCCCAGCAGAACACCCTTGTCTACAATGTCTGCCATCATATCCGGCTGGATAAGATCCATCGCAACCTCGCCCACCATAAACAGCGGTGCAAGCAGACAGAGTACCCAGTATTTCTTTATGTATTTCAGCATTCTGTGAGATCCTTTCGTATAAATTCGGCAAGCCCGTCCAAAAAGGCTATCAGCTCCGCTTCCTTTTCGGCGCCTATCCGTGCGGTAATGGCATCGTCTGCGGTATCCAGCTTTTCAAAAACTCTTGCCGCAACAGTACTACCTTTTTCTGTCAGATATAGCCTCGAGTTGCGCTTGTCGGCAATGTCAGTTTCCTTGGTCAGATAGCCCTCCTCAAGCATACTTTTGACCGCCTGATTTACCGCAGAGGTGGTAATGCTTGCAAATTCTGCAATATCCCGCTGACCCGAGCCGGGATGCCGCAATAGGAACATCAAAACAGTCCTGTAGGAGTCGGGGATCCCTTCCGCCTGCGTTACCGCCTTAACGTGGTTGTCCCACGCACGCCGAGCCCTTCCCACAGCACGCATCAGTGTCTGTCTTTTCTTCATTATTCTGCCTTTCAGTTAAGAGATAATTAAGTACTTAACTATTTTACACCAATTACAAAACTATGTCAATAATATGAGGAAAAAAGGGGAGGACAAAACAAAAAATCAAGGTATAGAATCAAGAGCACCGGTACGGTGCGGCTGTTAATTGAAAGAACAGAAAAAACCGCAAACGCTGTTAACAGCATTTGCGGCATGAGACATAATATTATTCTGAAAGCGACTTCATAGTGGGGACTTCACGAGTGATATTGTTATGCTCTTTTTTATCCCGTCTTTTCTTGACTTCGTTAATCCAAATTGTTTTCATTGCATAACATAACCTATCATAATATGGCATAACTTTATCCCATTTGTCGTAAAATCTGTCGTAAAAATTTAAGTGTGTTTACTATGTAAGAAAAAGAAGCACATCCGCATTATCCTCTTCCCGTCATTGACAATGGCATCCACTTTCATTTTTGTTATATCGTTTCTTACAATTTCAAGTGGCATTTTTCTTTTCTCCAGTCAAATGTAATAACTTATTTAGTTTGTGCTGGGTACTTCTTTTTCGTATAACACATCACTCAATTTACCAATTGACCCGCTTGTTACAAATATAGCTTCTACAGAGTCGCCATTTTCCAACGCCTCAATTTTTCTCTTGAGGTGTTCTAAATTTTCAAACTTTCCAGCTTCAAAAGTGCGTGCTATGGGAACTTCGTAAATACTATCCCACAAATGAACTTTAGCAATGCCAACATATGACAAACTAAACTCTTTATCCTCGGTATTAGCGATTGATTTTTTCAGACCATCTGATACATTTAATGTAAATATATGCCGTGTCCATTC
>JAFQUL010000052.1 GCA_017408535.1 Clostridia bacterium | reverse complement strand
TGCGGGCGGAGCTGCAAGAAGCATAGCGCTTTCTCTCTGCAGAGAGGGTGTAAAGAAGCTCACGGTGCTTAACCGTACCATCTCATCTCTTGAGCCGGTAGTGGAAATGCTGAGAAGCTGCGGATGTGAAACAGAGATCGTGACCGGAGCCATTTCGGACGCCGATAAATATACCGCCGATTGCCACGTGCTGATAAACGCTACCAGCTGTGGTATGCACGGCTCGGCTGAGTTTGATTCTCTCGATTTTGTTGACTCTCTTCCCGCAGATGCGGCGGTGGCTGATGCGGTATATAATCCAAGAGAGACTGCACTGATAAAAAAAGCCGCAGAGAGAGGACTCATTACCGTTCCCGGTCTTTATATGCTTATCTGGCAGGGTGTGCTTGCCTATGACTTCTTTACCGGACGAAACAGCGAGGGAATCGATACATCCCGTATATATGCAGAGCTTAGTAAATAACAGAAAATGCACCCCGAATGCGACGCATTCGGGGTGCTGTTTTACTTGCCGTAACATTAAGATCATTTGTTTTCTACCCGGCCGATCTCTTCGAGAGGAATTCTGACAAAACCGTTTGCGAATACCTCGGAGTCTTCGGCTATAGTAAAGTCACCGTTTTCATAACCGGGGATAAATGTATGATCGGAGTCCTGGACCTCAAAGTTGTTTTCGTATGTTCCGAGCATCTTTTCTACGTCAAACAGAGTGGTAAAGTAACTTGCATCATACTTTGTCGGGTCGGTCCTGCATGCAATATTATTTTTTATTACTGCATTAGCAGGATTGCAGGACAGCATTGGATCATCACGGTCACCGGCGTAATCATAGGTATAAGGAATGATATCTCCGTAGCCGGGGAATGCATCAAGCCATTCCTGCTGCTTCTGGAGATCTGCAAGTCTGTTTGCCATATTGACTGTCTGCTCTTCCTGACCGCCGCCGATATCGTCTGCGTAGTCACGTGCGCGGCTGTCGTAGTGCAGAGCATGGTCTTTGCTCGCCCAGTTTATAAAGATATTATTCTCAATGACGTTGTCACGTCCGCCGCCGACATTCATACCGTGGGCGGTAACGTTGGCTACAATATTGCCGTATGCTGTCTGTCCTGACAGTCCGTCGTCCAAGTATATACCGAGAGCCCAAGACCCGGGACCACCGATATCGTGGATAAAGTTATACCTTATAATACAGCCGTATGAATCAAAGGTGCGTTTAGCCTGAATCGCTCCGCAATCACCTGTATCCATACAAACGTTATAGATCTCATTATATTCTATAACATGATTAGGTCCCTCGTAATCGATCCCCTTGTGAGGAGTTTCATGTATTTCGTTGTGAGAAACCGTGGCACCGCACCCTCTGATACGTACAGCGTACTTACTGCTTTTTATAGCTTGGCCCGCTTTGTATATATGATTGTTATATACCAGGTTGTTTGAGGAATTCAGAGTCGTGATATCTCCACCGAGAATCTCTATTCCATGGTATCCTATCTGACGTAACTCATTATTCTGAATAGTGATATTGGTACCGTCTGCGTAGATACCGTCCATACCTGTTTTTGTGACCTCACAGTTTTCGATGGTAATGTGGTCACACGAGGTAAAATATAACCCGTTCATTTGAGTTGCTGTGAAATTAATACCGCTAAAGTTTACGTAGGATAAGTTATCAGCTGTGGCAATATTCTTGTCAGAGAGAGATATCACCACGGAACTGCTATCGAAGTTATCGGTAGGATAAAGGTAAAGGATCATATTCTCGCGGTCTATGTAATATTCACCGGGTGAATCTGTCTCAGATAAAAGATTGAAAAAATAGATTTTCTTTAGCGTACCGATACCGTAGTATGGCTTTTCTGAAAGTGTTACATTCAGCTTTTCGATGTCTATTTCTGTTACGGGAGAGGATGAAAATGAGCTTTCTACCATAAAAAATCCGGCTGCCCAAAGATTATCAAGATCCCAATTCTTACCGCGTTCCTTGATAGCTACAGCCTGTTCTTCAAACTCTAACATTGCGAATATATCGAAGTTTGTAGCCCCGTCGTTGGCACCGGTACGCAGATAAGGATCTTCAGCGTTCAAGTTGGGATAGCGGGAGAGATGTAATCTGTTATCACCAATGTAAAAAGAAGCAGTTCCGTCATCGTTATAATTATTTGCGGAAGAACGCATTTCTCCCAACGCCTCGGCTGTAATTCCATACCCAGAAAGATCCACCTTGAGAACCTTGTCTTTTGCGGCTTTGTCGTTAATAATTGCCTTTTCATTTTCATCAAGGTGAACGAAATCGGCGGGGTCAAGGGCTACACCGCCGGTAAGAGTTGCTTCGTTCTTCTTTACTGCCATATATGTTATGGGTCTACCCTCAGCACCGGAATCCTCTGCGGTAAATGTTATGGTGTCCATAAGGGGATAATTACCTGAAGCAAGAAGTACGGTAATACCGCCCTCGGGGAGACCCTCACCGCTCTTTATCTCACGGATCTTAGCCTGTGCATCCGGAACGTTCTTAAAGGGTGCTTCTTTCGTACCGTTGCCGCCATCCTCGGCAGCAGCGTCAACGTAAATAACCGTCCCCTCTATCTCCGGCCATTTAACTGAGCTTGATGGCCCGGTAGTGTCTGACGGTTCTGTGTCAGACCCCGGTGTGTTGCTGCCCGAGCATGCGGCAAGCGAGCTGAGACAGAACAGACAGGCAAGGAAAAGCGAGAGTATACGCTTAGATATTTTCATAGCTTAAATCTTCCTTTCGTGCAGAATATTCAGTATTCTGTTCTTCTGCCTATACTGTATCATATTATCATACTCATCACAATAAACATTCTCATTTTATTTATGCACAAAATGTGATTTTTTTATTGTAAAAACTTGAGTTTTATGTATAATATATTTATAGATTGCTCTTTTGGGAGGTGCCCCGTGTATATAAACTCAGCCTATCTGGGAAGGACAGACGAGGATATCGTCAGCCTGAGTAAACCGATCATTATTACTGCCGTCGGGTGTAGCCGTATAGATAAGAAAAGGGTCGTGAAAACAGTAAGACCTGCCGGTAGAGGAGACTATCAGTTGATCTACGTAGCCGCAGGTTGCGTATATTTTAACTTTGGCGGTTGTGAAAAAATCATACAGAAAGGGAATATGGTCATTTTCAGACCCTATGAACCTCAGCTCTACGACTTGTACTCTGCCGATAATCCTGAAATATATTGGGTCCATTTTACCGGAGCGGAAGTGGAGCAAATCCTTGATTCTTACGGATTATCAAAAAATCAAAGCTTTTTTCTCTCGGGCAACTCCCCCGATTACGAATGGTATTTCAGTCAAATGATATGTGAGCTTCGGTTTAAGCGTACGAATTACGAGGAATTTTTGAATATGGATCTCCGCCATATTCTCTTAATGGTAAACCGGTATATTCAGGAGGAAAATAATGTGGGAAGAGCAATGCTGGATGAGATCAGCCGTGCGCTCCACTATTTTGACGAGCACTATAACCGGACTATTGTGATCGAGGAATATGCAAAGAGTCGCGCGATGACGGCAAACTGGTTTATACAGAACTTCAGAAAAATTACCAAGCTTACCCCAATGCAGTACATAGTGTCACTCAGAATAACAAGTGCAAAAAATCTGATAGATAATACCGATTATAATATAACCCAGATCTCTGAGACGGTGGGGTACGATAATTCCATGTATTTCAGCCGTATCTTCAAAAAGCATACCGGAATGTCACCGACCGAATATAGAAAAAGAAATACAAGCTATAATAAATGATCACGAAATATCGGCTATACCGTTAAAAAATGCTCGGGCAATTTGCCCGAGCATTTTTTTAACGTATAAAATTACTGTCTGCCTGCAAGCACGGTTTTCTCGTACTCCTCGATGTCAGCATACCAGCTTTCATCGGTGGGAACACCGTGACGGGAGCAGTACTCTTCCCAGATGTCGGTGAAGGGAAGGGTCTTGCACTCTTCAAGAAGCATGAGGTTCTTTGTAAAGTTACCGTCATCCTGAAGAGCCTTAAGGGTATCGTGAGGCTGAAGAAGAGCCCAGAGAAGAGCTTTAGCGGTGTTTCTGGTACCGATTACCCAAGCGGCAACACGGTTGATTGCAGCATCAAAGAAGTCGAGACCGAT
>JAFQUL010000051.1 GCA_017408535.1 Clostridia bacterium | reverse complement strand
GCCGTAACAAGGCTCAGGACTACGCAGACAAGTTCGGCGTTGAGTTCTTCCCCGGTCAGAAGCCCTGGGGCGTTAAGGCTGATATCATCATGCCCTGCGCTACTCAGAACGAGGTTGGTCTCGAAGAGGCTAAGGCTATCGTTGCAAACGGCGTTAAGTACTACGTTGAGGTTTCCAACATGCCCACCACCAACGAGGCTATGGCTTACCTCAAGGCTAACGGCGTTATTGCAGCTCCTTCCAAGGCTGTTAACGCAGGCGGTGTTGCAGTTTCCGGACTTGAGATGTCCCAGAACTCCATGCGTTACTCCTGGACCGCTGAAGAGGTTGACGCTAAGCTTCGCCAGATCATGAAGAATATCTTCGATGCATCTGTAAGCGCTGCTCAGAAGCACGGTCTCGGTGACGATCTTGTTGCAGGTGCTAATATCGCCGGCTTCCTTAAGGTTGCAGACGCTATGCTTGCTCAGGGTGTTGCATATTAATCGTAATTACGTATAATAAAACGGCTGAGGCAGACTTATCTGCTTCGGCCGTTTTTTCTTCTTGTGTTTTATTCTTTATTATGATACAATTATTTTACAGTGATAATATTCAGGAGGAAAATATGAAAAGACACAGCATCGTTATTCTGATCATTATGATATTACTTGTATCCGTATTCTCCTTTGCGTGTGCAGACGATACTGCCCCGCCCGATACAGCGGATACCACAGTGCCGAGCGAAACCACTGAGGCAGATACCACTGAGGCCGATACCACTGAAGCTGAGACCGAGCCCCAACCTCAGACCCCGCCGGCAGAGATAACCGCTTTCTCCGTTCCGGCAGACAGCAACCGTAATATTTACGAAACTATCACGGGCGAGATAAAGGACGGCAAGATAATACTTAAAATAACCGCCCCCACCGACACCTATTCTCTGAAGACTGCCACCGTATCTGTGGAGCACAGCGGTGTGTCCCTTTCTCCCGATCCTCTTACAGAGAAGGTAGACCTCACCTCCGGTGACTGTATCTTTACCGTAAAGAACGAGGAAGGCAGCGAAACACAGTATAATGTGGAGCTTGAATACGCAGAGCACACTATCCCCGTCGTATGCATCAACACCGCAGACGGACAGGATATCGTGACCAAGGACTACTACGTCGACGCCACGATAAGTATCGACACAAGCGGGGTTGACGGCTGGTATCTTCCGGAAGGCTTCTCTTCCCTTGATCCTACCGACACCGAAATAAAGGGACGCGGAAACTCCACCTGGAACTGGGACAAAAAGCCTTACAAAATCAAGTTCTCATCCAAGACCACCGTTCTCGGACTTGAGGCAAACAAGAAGTGGGTGCTTCTTGCCAATTACTCCGACTACTCTCTTATGCGTAATTACGTGGTAATGGAGGCGTCAAAGGTACTGTCCGAGCAGCTTTCTCCCTTCTCACAGTTTCCCGTCAATCTTTTCGTGAACGGTGAATACCGCGGAGTATACTCTATAGGTGAGGACCACGACGTGGCAAAGGGACGCATCGAGCTGTCGGATGACACCGGTGCGGCAGATACCCCCTTCGTTCTTGAGGTAGGCGGATATGAGGAAGGCGAGGATGTACTCGGCAAAACCGTTTTATATACCGATCTGATCCGCTGGTGCTCTATCGAGCATCCCGAGGATGACGATATAACCCAGGAACAGGCAGACTTCATAATAGATTATATTGAGAAGGCGGACGCGGCAGTCATCGCCCTTGACGGCTACGAGGAATATATAGACGTTGACGCGCTGATAGACTGGTTTATCGCAAACGAGTTTTTCTACAATCTCGAATCCTGCTTCAACCGCAGCTGCTATATGACCAAGGAGCCCGGCGAGCCCCTGAAGATGGGACCGCTGTGGGACTACGACCTTGCAATGGGAAATCTCTATAACGACTTTGGCAAATACGATATCTGGGCTTGTCTTGCGCAGGACTACGGATATATCTACGATAACTGGATGTGTTATCTTATGAATGACCCGAGCTTCAGAGCAAAGCTTAAAGTCCGCTGGGACGAGGTAAAGGACGAGCTTCTCACTGCTTCTCTCGACCTGATAGACAAAATGGGCGAGACCTTAGCGCCAAGCGCCGAATACAACTTCACCGTATGGAACATTCTCGGCACGAGAGCAGTTGCCTCTCAGCCCAAATCAATAGTTGATCTCAAGACATACGAGGACAACGTAAAATACATACGCGACTTTGTTCAAAACAGATGGAACTGGATGGACGAAAACATATAAAATATATTTCTTTTCTTCTTGACAATAAAAGAAAAAGATGATAAACTCAAAAAAAAACGGAGATACAGCAATGAAAGAAAATATGCCAATAGTCAAACGCGGTACACCCATAATCGACGGTCACCTTGACGATATATATCTTGACAGCTACTGCCTGGTTGAAGAGCCTATGGTAAACCTTAACTACGCTCTCAAGGGTGATGACTATGTAAAAAAGTACATGTCTAACACCAGCGGAAAGGTTTACTATCTTTTTGACGATAAGTACGTATATGCCTGCGCAGTAATACATGACGAAACTATCTGCACCCGCGGCGAGGAGTGGCGCATGAACACCGTCTGGCCCTGGAACGATGACGGAGCTGAGATATATTTCTATTTTTCAGATGATGACGTTTTCGCAATACACAGCGACGCTCACAACTTCCGCTCTGTTGTTGACGAGCATATTCATCCTAACCGTACTTCCGCTCTTACCTACCACGATACTCCCCGTGAGGACTGGGCGGCAACCATCGACCGTGAAAACAACAACTACATTGTTGAGATCCGTGTTCCCCTGCCCGACTATATAAAGGAAGGATCTGTTATCGGTACTCTCCTTGAGATAGACGACCGCTGGACCACAACTGACAACGATCCCGGTGAGTCTATGGTAGGTGCGATATTCTCTCTTCCACAGTACCCCGGTGACGAAAAACACTTTGTAAAGCTTGGCAAATAATAACTGCACTTAACGGCGGTCCTCACTTCGGTGAGGATCGCTTTTTGTATCACATGCACAATTTTAGAGACAAAAAATATGCATAACAGAGAATCGCAAAATAATCACTTGACTCCACTTGACAATCACTTGACCGTGTGATACAATAATACCACAGACCCGAAGATTTGATTGCGTACCGCAGATGATCAAGCGGTATGCGGAATACTGATTTTCAGAAGGGAGAAGCACTATGGCGACAACGTTTCCCGGAACAACGATTGAGACCTGTTCCCTAAAAAAAGGAAGTTCCAAACAAATGTTCGACGGTATCTTTGCCGCCGGCGGCATAACTCTGTCTCAGGTCTCGGTATTATCGGGACTTGAGTATTATCTGATACAGAACTGGGTGAAACGCGGCTTTGTGTCCTCCCCCGTTAAGAGAGTGTACTCAAGAGAACAGTTCGCACGTATCATTATTATTAATATGCTAAGAAATACCTTGCCGATAGAAAAGATCAGTAATCTGATCCATATTATCGGAGGCGACCCTAACGACCGCAGTGACGATCTTATTGGGGACGATGAGCTGTACCACAGATACGTGGATATGCTCGCTGGGGAGAATATTTCCCTCAGCTCGCCCGAGTCGGTACACAGCGCCGCGCTGAGAGCCGCCGAGGACTTTACCGAGAGGATACCCGGCAGTAAGAAAAAGCTGGTGAGCATCCTCGAAGCGATGCTCTACGCAGACTCAGCCTCTCGGCTTGTGCGACAGTCTGAGGATATACTGGCATCAATTAACTAACGGAGGTTGTATTTATGCTTGAATTCTGGAACACATTGACACTTGCCTCACAGATCTTCTACTGCGTGGCAATTCCCGCTACTCTGGTCCTCCTGATACAGACGGTACTGATGCTTATCGGCATGGGGCAGGACACAGACGGCGATATCGACGCCGCTGACTCCATGCTACCCGATGACGCTGCCGAGGCCGATATCTCAGAAGCAGACAGCGGTATATTCGGTGAGGACGTTGTGGGCGAGACCATCGATCCCACCGGCATTGACAGTCTGAGGATACTTACCGTCCGCGGCTTGATAGCGTTCTTTGTAGTATTCGGCTGGACCGGTGTTGTGATGGATACCGCAGGAGTGGCTCTGCTCATCACCATCCCCGCGGCGATACTTGCAGGCTTTGCCACAATGGTTATTCTGGCAGTGCTATTCAGACTGGTGCTCAGACTGAGAACAAACGGCAACGCCGACAACCGTAATGCGGTAGGTGTTTCCGGCAAGGTCCAGCTCAAGATCCCCCCTTCCCGTACCGGTGAAGGAAAGGTACACCTTATGCTTCAAGGTTCATACGTTGAGCGTGACGCAGTTACCGACGAGACCGAAGCGATACCCACCGGCAGTGAGGTAGTAGTTACCTCTGTCAGCGGTCAGACCACCCTTGTAGTCAGAAAAAAATAAATATATAAAAAGGAGAAACAACTATGCCGAGCACAATAATTCTTATTTGTTCCATCGTACTAATCGCACTTTCCTTCATTATCTGGGTTTGCTCCAGATATAAAAAGTGTCCCTCCGACAAAATAATGGTAGTATACGGTTCTATCGGTAAGAACAAGGACGGCACTAACCGCAGTGCCAAGTGTATCCACGGCGGTGCCGAGTTTGTAGTACCGGTATTCCAGTCCTACGCATACCTTGATCTTACCCCTATATCTATCCAGGTAGACCTTAAGAACGCACTTTCAAGACAGAATATACGTATCGACGTTCCTTCCCGTTTTACCGTAGGTATCTCCACCGAGCCCGGTGTTATGCAGAATGCCGCAGAGCGTCTTCTGGGTCTTCAGCTTTCCGAGATACAGGAGCTTTCAAAGGATATCATCTTCGGTCAGCTCCGTCTGATCATCGCCACAATGGACATCGAGGAGATCAATACCGACCGTGACAAGTTCCTTGCCGCAGTCAGCAGCAACGTTGAGACAGAGCTTAAGAAGATAGGTCTCCGCCTTATCAACGTTAACGTAACCGATATCAGCGACGAGTCCGGCTATATTACCGCTCTCGGTAAAGAGGCTGCCGCAAAGGCTATAAATGACGCAAAGAAGAGCGTTGCAGAGCAGGAGAGAGACGGTTCTATCGGTGAGGCAAATGCTCACATGGAACAGCGTATCAAGGTATCTGACGCTGATTCTATAGCTATTCAGGGTGAGAACGAGGCGAAGATGAAGATCGCCATGTCCGAGGCCGCTCTTAAGGAAAAAGAGGCAGAGGCTATGAAGATAGCCACCACCGCAGAAAAGATCCAGAGCGCTAAGGCCCTTGAGGAATCCTATGCCGCTGAGCAGGCCGCAGAGGAAGCAAGACGTGCAAAGGAGCAGGCTACCCTTGAAGCGGATATCATCGTCCGTGCAGAGGCAAAGAAGAGAGAAATGGAGCTGGCGGCTGAGGCTGAGGCTGAGCAGACCAGAAGAAAAGCGAAGGGTGAAGCAGACGCCATATACGCAAAGATGGAAGCAGAAGCCCGCGGTATGGAAGAGATCCTTAAAAAGCAGGCTGCAGGTTTTGCCGAGATCGTAAAATCTGCAGGCGGAGATGCCGAGGCGGCACTCAAGCTCCTCATTGCCGACAAGCTTGAAGAGCTGATGCGTGTTCAGGTAGATGCTATCAAGAACATCAAGATCGACAAGGTCACCGTCTGGGACGGCGGCCACAAGGAAGGCGGAAAGACCGCTACCGCAGATTTCATCTCCGGTATGATGAAGTCGGTTCCCCCTCTTAACGAGGTATTCGCTATGGCAGGTATGCAGCTTCCCTCCCTTCTCGGTGAGACTCTGAAGGAAAACGGCGAGAGCGATCCTTCAAAGGAGACCGACACCCCCGCAGAGAGCGTAATAATCGAGTAATCAAACCTTCAAATAACCCACGGCAAACCATTATTTATACAGAAGCCCCGTGTATACGGGGCTTCTGTATAAATAAGATCTGTATCAAGGGACGGTGAAAAAAATGATGCAAGAAAATTTGAGTAATGAAGAAAAAGGGTTATACATACTAAGCCGACGGATAGTAAAAAAGAATATTATCATAACATCTGTATGGTCGGCAATATGCCTTTTTATGTGGATCACGAGTATCATACTCTTTCCTTTTGATAAGCTGATATCAATATCGGTATTTATCCTCATAGTATTGCTTTTACCTCTGCGGCTGCTGAAGGTAGATAAGGTCCTGTTTGACAGCTCGTACCGTGCAACAGTCACCGACGTAGATTATATCACCGAAAATAATACTGTCCTTGTAATATCCTTTAGAACTATCAGAGACAATTCCGACATAGTCAAGGCAAAGGTCACCTGCATAAGAGAGGACGGTAAAAAAGAGGTACTTATTTTTGAAGAAAGAAAAGTAATGGAAAACGATATCTACTATAAGCCGGGCGATACTGTTCTGAAGCTGAAAGGACTGAAATTCCCAATTAAATTACCCATCGACCCAAGCAGCAGAATGCTCTGCCCCAAATGCGGGAGCTGGGTACACCCCGAAGCCTGTGAGTGCGGATATTGCCGTTCTTACTGGAACTGAAGCTAAACTGTAAAACATATAAAATTCAGTTTCTTAAGATAAAAACAGTAGGTGTTCGTACTGTTATATAATATAAATAAAAAAATAATATTTTTCAAATAACTGAAACCTTTGACAATATTTTCTGACTATATATTATAGAGAGCCTCTACAAAGCATTTTTTCATTGAAGTTTATAACAACAGACCTGTTATATAATAAACCTACAGTCAGTATCAAGGTTTGATAAAAGGAGGTCGTGTATGGTTAACGTTCTCACACTGCTTTTACTCAATATAGTATTTTTTGTGTGTAATATTTATCCAAAGCACATTATCGAAATTAACAATCCCGTTTCCATTGCTTTCAACCTGATTTATTACATACTGTTTGCTTTGTTCCTTATTATTTCTATAAACAAAAACAAAAATATATTTTCCGAATATATCTTCTTTTCACTTGAAAAAAACAGATGGAAACCTATACTGATAAGGATTTTACTCATTTGCGGGATAAAGATATCATTTGACATTATAATACTGTTTTTGCCTTTAGTCTTAAACGAAAACACTGTATACCTCAGCGATATTTTTACAGTTTTACTGTGGATAGCTTTCTACAGCATTTGCGCGTCCAAGGAAGAAAACGTTTTTCGTAAAAGAAAGCGGCTTGTACCCATAGCTATAATAATAACAACGGTCATTGTCACTACTTATATCAACTACTGCTTTGTAAAAGAATACTCGCTTTATTTAAATAAATATGATATCAATTTTGTTACAGGGTCACAAGCAATAAATAACCTCGATTTTCTCTTTACAGTTAAAAACTTCTTACTTGATACAATTATCGGCTTGACGTTACTTATATCACATTTCAAGCTCAACAAAATCCTTGACGAAAAAAGCGTGAAAGCATATAAAATATTACATACTTTTCTGCTGTTAGTATTCGCATTCGTTATAATTAGTGTGAAGATATTGATACTCCCTTCCTCATGCATAAAGAACATCTATATAAAAAGCTCTGAATCACATAACTATACAATAACAGATGCCTTTAGTACAAATACAAAAATAACCGTAATCGAGCGTACCGGCGATGATTTTTTGCAAAACCCGACTTTTCTGAATACGTCAAACAAATTGTTTTATGGCGATACTCTTATTCTCAAGTATAATTCGACCGATAATCTCGGCGCACACACGTACAACAAAAACGGAAACCAGATCATTGTTGAAGATCGCTTTGAAAAAATCGACGGAAAAACAGAATTTTATTTATATAAAAATGAGGTCGTCTGTTATTTACAAAACGGTCTACCTATCGCTTTTCATTCAAACAGCGTACAAAAAGATCACAGTGAACAGCTAACGGATATTTATAAAACTCTTATTGAAAATCATTACTGGAACTTTTTTGAACAGGGTGCTGAATATCTGCTAGGGTATGATGCGAACTTTATTAAACCGTATCTTGAGCGGTATTCTGCAAATGAGTTTGAAGAAGAGGAAATACGTACTTTGGATAAAATGTTTATCAAGAGCCAATATATACAACGTATTGCCAAGAAATTAGCCATGAAATAGCAGTTGTTATAAATAAACATACAGGAGACACACTATGAAAAAACTTATTTTTACGCTTTTG
>JAFQUL010000050.1 GCA_017408535.1 Clostridia bacterium | reverse complement strand
TTCATCACTTGAGGAAATTTTCGTGAGAGGGTGCAACTATGATTTAGAGTTATAGCCTTATTATATGCACCCTCAAACCTCGGGCGGTTAATAACCGCCCCTACGAGGGTGATTTATATTTTCAAAATGCGATAAAATTCAATGCTCCCGTCGCAGGTTGTCCGAAATTAAATTCTGTATTTTACCCCTGCCGATTCTCCCTCTGTCGAAAAAACAACAACCGCAAAAAAATGTCGTAACCTCTTGACTTAAACGCTTTAGTGTGTTATAATTTCGGTAATCTTATAATTAAAGGCGCTTGAGCAGGAACAAGTAGCCCCGGGTATAACCTTTAAGAGAGTTGTCGGTCGGTGCAAGACAACAGGGGAGTCCGCGGTGAATACATCCTGTGAGCTGTGCACCGAACGGATAAACCAAGTAGGCTGCAACGGGTGTTCCCGTCACAGAACGCGAGTGTTGCTTGACACTTTCTAAGGCTGCTGTTGCGAGACAGCGGTAAACTGAGGTGGTACCGCGGGTTTTTCCCGTCCTCTGTATTTCCATGTGGGAATACGGGGGTTTTTTTATTTCCCTCTGTTCCCTCTGAATAACAAAGGAGATCAAAATGACAAACGCACAAATCTACACCATCGTTGCCCTCGGTCTGTATGCCCTTATAATGGCATTCATCGGGGTGTTCAGCTTCGGCAAATCAAAAACTCTTGACCATTTTCTCATCGGCGGCAGAAACGTCGGTGCGTGGATGACGGCATTTTCATACGGCACCGCGTATTTCTCTGCGGTGGTATTCGTAGGATACGCCGGTCAGCACGGCTGGAATATCGGTATCGGCGCTGTTTGGATCGGTGTCGGTAACGCCATTCTCGGCTGTCTTCTTTCCTGGCTTCTGTTCGCTAACCGTACCAGAAAGATAACCAAGCACATGGGCACAAAAACCATGCCGGAATACTTTGAGAAGAGATATAACTCAAAGGGCATGAAGCTCCTTGCGGCTGTTGTAATATTCGTGTTCCTTGTTCCTTACTCTGCGGCGGTATACAAGGGCCTCGGCTCTCTGTTCAGCGCAGTATTCCCAGGTGTTGAGACCTGGGTATGGATGCTGCTTATCGCCTGTCTCACCGCCGTATATCTTGTTGCGGGCGGATACGTTGCTACCGCCTACACCGATCTTATTCAGGGTGTAATAATGCTTGTGGGAGTTATCTGCCTTGTCGTTGCAGTGCTCAGCCACGGCAACGTGGGCGGTATCTCCGGCTTTATTTCCAATCTCGGTGCATTCGAGTCTCTTCCCGGCGACCCCAATCCCACCACCGGCAGTCAGCTTACCAGCATCTTCGGCGGCTCCTCCTTCAAGTTCCTTTGCTTTAACATTATGCTTACCAGCTTCGGTACGTGGGGACTTCCTCAGATGATCGGAAAGTTCTACGCTATCAAGGATACCTCCGCTATTAAGCGCGGTACCGTTATTTCCACTGTATTCTGCCTTGTTATCGGTTGCGGTGCATACCTGGTCGGCAGTGCATCCCGTCTTATTCTCGGCGGTCAGCTTCCCGAGGGCGGTATTGATGCTGTGATCCCTGCTGTGCTTATGGAGGTACTGGGCAGTGGTGCACTGGGACTTATACTGCTGGCGATAATTATGGTGCTTCTCCTCTCAGCCTCTATGTCTACCCTTGAGGCGGTGGTGCTTACCTCTGCATCTGCGGTGGCAGTTGACCTTATCCCCTCTGTGAGAAAGAAGAGCTTCAGGCCCTCCTCACAGATGCTCATCACCAGAGGCTTCTGCCTTGCCTTCGTTGCCTGCTCCTTTATCTTTGCAACTCAGAATATTCCGATAATCGTCAGTCTGATGTCCTTCTCCTGGGGCGTTGTATCCGGCTGCTTCATCGGCCCTTACATCTGGGGTCTGTTCTCAAAGCGGATCACCAGGATCGGTGCATACGCGGGAATGCTCGGCGGTCTTTTGACAGTAGGTATATCCACTCTCGTTATCTCGCTTAACTCCGGCTTTTCTGCCGCCGCCGCCAGATCTCCCGAAATGGGCGTTGCGGCAATGGCAGTATCCCTTGTGATAGTTCCTCTCGTAAGCCTTGTTACCAAGAACAAAAAGGAAGAGGCAGAGCGTGTTGACGCTGTCTTTGAGTGTTACAAAGAAAACTGACTTTTTTACCTTGACATCAGAGGCACTTTGTTGTAAAATAACTAAAAATAACAATTTAAGGAGATTAGGATAATGGAATTTCTGTACGTTGAAAAAACCGAGCTTATTTACACCGATATAAACAGACCCAATCCCCCTACGATCAATATTTCCTATGATACCATCAGCACTGTGTTTTACGGTATCCGTACCAAAAAAATGCTTTTCGGACTTTTGAAGCTTCCCGAAACATATCTCACCATTCAGAGCTCTAAGGGCAGTTACACCATACTTGAGAAGGATGCCGGCAAGGAGACCTTCGAGAGATACATAAAGGAGCTTGAGGAGTTCACTCACCGCCACCACGTTACTATGCGTGAGACCACCGGTGATGATAAGGAAGACTGGAGACTCTGATAGAACGGTATTCGGCGCCCCGCACAGACGGGGCGCCTTTTTTGTGCCAAATTTCCCCTTACGTCTTGAAAAAAGCTCTGCTCTGATATATAATTAAAAAAATACCTTGCACCCGCAAAGGAGAAACCCAAAAATGAAAAAAGCACTTTATCCCCGCCCTAAGGAATATACCTCTTACGACGGTATTCTGAACCTTCCCGAAATTCCCGTCCTCCTCTTCCATAAGGACTCTGAGGGGGAGCTGTTTAAGATAGTATCCGCCTTCAAAAAGGAGCTTTCTGACCGTGCAGGCATCGACTGCTACCCAGTCCCCGACTATTCGGGAAAGCTGACAGTATCGATTGAGTTTTTGCCGGACGAGTCCCTTGAGGGTGAGTGTTATGAAATAGAGATAACCGATGAGAAGATCACCCTTTCCTACGGCACACCGGTTGCCGCCTTCAGAGGTAAGGAGACCCTTCTTCAGCTCTTTGAGATAAACGGTCTCAGCCAGCCTACCGGTAAATATCTTGACTGGCCCGACCTTCGCCGCCGCGGCTTTATGCTTGACATCAGCCGTGCCAAGGTGCCGACTCTTGAGAAGCTTTTCCGCCTGGTCGACGTAATGGCGGCGCTTAAGATGAACGAGCTTCAGCTCTATCTTGAGACCTACGTATACGAGTATCAGGAGTATCCTCAGCACGCACATATTGCCGAGGCGCTTACTCCCTTTGAGATACTTCAGCTGACGAATTACGCAAAGGAAAGATACGTTGACCTTGTTCCCAATCAGAACAGCTTCGGTCACCTTCGCAATTGGCTCCGCCTTGATGAGTTTAAGGAGCTTCGCTCCTATGACGGAGAGAACTGTGCCAGCCTTAATCCTCTTGATCCCCGTTCGCTTGATTTTGTGGAGGGACTTTATTCCTCTCTGCTTCCTGCCTTTGATTCAGAATATCTGAACATCGGCTGTGACGAGGTTTGGGATCTTGAAAAGGGAAAAACCAAGGAAAAGGCAGAGCAGGTAGGCGAGCTTGGAGTATATCTCGACTTTTTGGAGCTGATCTGCAAGAAAGCAGAGGAGCACGGAAAGCGTCCTCAGTTCTGGGGAGACGTGCTTCTTAACGAGACTGAGGACACGAGCGTCATCGAGAGAGTATCAAAGAATATGATACCCCTTATATGGAACTACAACGGTAAGGATGATGCCTTTGACAGACACGGTAAGGTAATGTCCACCCTCGGCTATGATTTCTATATCTGTCCCGGTACCAGCAGCTGGATAGCTATGTTCCCCGATCTTAACAACTCCTGTCTCAACGTGCTCAACGGTGCAGAGGCGGCGGTTGAATACGGTGCTATGGGTATGCTTATGACCGAGTGGGGCGACTTCGGCCACATCCAGTGCGACTTTGCAATGGAGCTTGGTCTTATCTACTCAGGTGCGCTTTCCTGGAGCCTTGAGGGCAGCCGTGACTTTGAGCTTGCCTGCAATTATGCCGATTCCTTCCTTTACAAGTGTGAGGAGGGAAGTGTCAGCGATATTATCCGTGCCGGCTCAGATCTTTACGATGAGAACTACTTCTGGATGTTTGAGAGAAAGTTCACCGACAACAACGCACCCAAGAAGAGCGGCACCTTTAACTATGACCACTATATGAAGGTCAAGAACGGAATGCAGGATATGGCAGAAAAGGCGAAGACCCTCAAGATGACTGCCGCTGACAGCGAGCTTCTCCGCACCGAGCTTATAGCATCTGCTAAACTGTACAGCCTTATGACCGATTATATGCTCTTCAGACTTGAGTATGAGGAGAAGGGCAAGATAGATGATTTTGACACAAGACTTGCGGCATTCCTCGCTGAATATGCATCCGTCAAGACGGATTTCAAGAGATGCTGGAATGCAAGAAACAAGGAATATGACAACGAGCATATGTTCCGTCAGATCGAGGGCGGCTTTGACGATATGATCGCCACCGTTAAAAACGAAAACTAAGAAAAGGAATTCGCAGAAAATGATAGACAAGCTGTTTCCCCGTATACAGAAATACGAGAAGGCCGAGGGAGTCTTTGAGTTGCCCGAAAAGCCGGTTCTCCTCTTTCATAAGGACGGAGAGGGTAAGCTGTTTAAGATAATATCCG
>JAFQUL010000049.1 GCA_017408535.1 Clostridia bacterium | reverse complement strand
TTCCTTTCCTTCATTTATCGGTTCGTGATTCTTCCTTCGCTACTGCTGTATGGTCGGAATACGCCGCTATAAGCATAAACGTAATGACAAACAGATCTACAAAGGGACAAGCCACCGAAATGAATGAAAAATAATTTCCCATCGGTATTATATCACCGACAGCATATATCAATCGGCATACGGCATATACGGTGGGTACTACCACACGGACGGACTTCCACATAGGGGCGAGTGTGGAATATTTGCTGAAATACTCCGATGCCTGAATGAAGAAGAAAAGAATGCATACGACCGATAGAATATTTGAAAGTATGTAAATATACGGCAAGAGAGGAAGTATTCCGGCAAGAGGGGTATCGGCAGAATATTTTGAAAGAGAGACTACGCCGCCGAGACAGGAAACGAGAGCATTGATCTTAAGTATTATACTTGCGACTCTTGAGTTTGAGGAAGAATAGAAATTCCGTATCTTTGAAAGACCGAGGACAAAAATAAGCAAACCGATAAAGGGCGGCAGTATTCTTATTCCGCTCACGTTAAAGTAAAAAGAGGAAAGAAAAAAGCCTATAGCGGAAATTATATACCCTGCTTTCATTTTTCTTCCTCCCGTATATTTATTACATTAAGTATATAATAATTTATCACTACTGTCAAGGTAAAAAACACCCAAGATAATAAAAAAACCGCGCGATTGCCGCCAGGACAAAATAGCCAATAGTTGGTAGACAAAAAAATAATCTACCGCTTCAATTCTGTATTGGACTGATGTTTTTCTGTTTAGTTCGTGAATCGGTCTGACGCGATTGAGACAGAGAACAGTGTCGGCAACGACCCTCATAATATCACCACAGACAGCTCTTCTTTATCTTAACATAAATAAAGATGGCAGACACTTTTTTTAGTGTCTACCACCTTTTTATCATATTATTTCATACGTGGGGGAGCTTTTTATAAAACAAATTATAATTACTTATTTGCGTTATAGTTTTTTTCGGCTTCTGCTTTTTCCTTCTCTACAGCAGCAATCTCTTCCTCACTCATAGTCTCAAGTCCGGTCTTGTCTGTGACCTGCTCGATAGACGGATCGCCAAAATCATTGACACCCATAAACTGGGCTATAAGTTTAGCAACTCCCGTATTATCTAAGGTTTTTCCGTCAAAAAACTCTGTACCTTTACCGATTCCGTAAAGGGGAACATTTACCTGAGTGTGACCCGGATTTGATGAATATTCGTGCTTTCCAGTTTCCTCGTTCAAGGTTATTCCTCCGGTTTCGTGGTCAGCAGTAAGAACAAGCACGGTATCGGGATTATACATCATATATTCAAAGAAAACCCTAAGTGCGGAATTAAGTCTTGTGTAAGCACGGTAGAAGGTCGGTATAGTTGCTGTGTGTGAAGCCTTGTCTATCTGAGCTTCCTCGAACATCATAAAGAAGCCGTTCTCTGCACCATTAAAGTCATCAAGAACCATCCTTAAATCATTCTCGGGCTTTATGAATATCTCCTCAATAACGTAATCAAAAGTTACGTTTTCATATTCTGATAATATCTCATCAGAATCTTCTCTGCTCATTGTGTGGATCGAGAAAGCAGAAGGAGTTGCTCCTTTTTTTTGATCGGACGTAATAACAGCAGTCTTCTTTCCGAGTTCCTGAGCAAGCTCTGTAAGATTCTTTACAGGTTCAAGTTTGCTATTAAGTCCGATTACACCGTTATACGTTTTGTATCCGGTAGCAAGAGCAGTACCGCCAGCCGCACTGTCAGTTACGTCATTATCGTATGAGTGCGTATAGGTCTGTCCCTTGTTAGGGAGTCTGTCTGCAACTGAGTACTGATGGTATCCGCTTTTTGTTTCCCAATTCTTTTTCATGCTGCCGGACTCATAAAGCTCCTCGCCAAGTTTCAGAGAATTGAAACCCATACCGTCACCGATAACGTAGATAATATTTTTAGGATCTTCAAACACAGGCTCGCCGACATTTACTTCCTCGGAAACGGTAACCTCTCTTATGTCGGTAAGCTTCTTGGCAAGATTATACGCTGCACCTGCGATCATATATTCCTCACCGTAAAGCAGAATACTATCTCCCTGGCTTACGTATGCGAATTTGAATACGTCGGTATATTCCTCGGGGTTTATGCTGTCAGCACCGCGGTTGGTGATCCCGACAAGAATCTCATTGCCGGCATCCTCTGACTCAGTGTCAAGGACAACGGAGGGTGCTGTGCCGGTAAGCTCTTCGATCTGCTTTCCGATATATTCAGCGGCTCTCTTGTTAAAATCAAGACCTGATGCTGAATATACAACAGTATATTCAGCAATCGGAATACCGTTGATCGAAACTTCTTTAGGCTCATCGGGCTCATCAATTACTGTTGTGATATCCGGGATTGTTGTATCAACGGGGGGGACATCTGTGTTGTTGCCGCAGGACACGACCGCCGGAAGGATCATCAGAATCGCGATAAGAAAAGCCCAAAATTTGTTTTTAATCATAACAACTATAACCTTTCTGCTGTTTTTGCTTTTTCACGAAAGATAATGACTATATTGCACCATAAACTGTGATCGTTAAGTATGGTCAGTCAAACATGGGAAACAATGGCAATTGCTTACTTATTCTTGGATGCATTGTATTCTCTACGAGCTTTGATCATCTTCAGCATTATTGCATTATATTCATCAGTGGTCATTTTTTCTTCGCCGGTCTTGTCGGTGAGCTCGGTGAGCTCAGGATCGCCGAATTCCTCAACACCCATAATGCGAGCCGCAAACTTAGCAATACCGGTGTTATCATAGGTTTTACCGTCGATAACCTCAGTTCCCTTACCTATACCGTAGAAGGGAACATTTACCTGAGTGTGATCGCCGGAGGTGAATTTGTAGCTGCCTTTTTCCTCGTCGTAGGTGATACCGCCGGTCTCGTGGTCTGCGGTGAGGATAAGAACGGTATCGGGATTATAGAGTACGAACTCAAATGCTATTCTCAGAGCGGTATTAAGTCTGGTGTATGCGTTATACACGACCTCGCTGTTGTTATCGTGTGAGCCTTTGTCAGTATACGCCTCTTCATACATTACGAAGAAGCCCTTGTCGTCATTTTTAAGAGCCTCAAGCGATTTTCTGAAAATAGTAGCAGGATCGGTTATATCGCCGATGACAATGTCGATACCGGATTCTTCCTGAGCGGCTAAGATCTCTTCAGTGTTATCTCTGCTGTCGGTATGTACGGAGAAAGCAGCGGGAGTAGCGCCGTTGATTTCGTCGGTGGTAAGCACACCGGTCTTTTTACCAAGGGAAATAGCAAGCTCAGAAAGATTCTGTACCTCCTTATAGTCACCGTTAAGTCCAACAACTCCATTATATGTTTTATAACCGGTGGCAAGTGCGGTACCGCCTGCTGCACTGTCGGTTACATCATCGTTAAGAGAGTGAGTGTAGTTCTGTGCCTTATGGGGGAATCTGTTTGCAACGATATCCTGAGGATATCCGCTGATGTCTTCGTGCTCGGTGTGAGTCCCCTTCACGTAAAGGTCATAACCGAAATTAAGGGTATTGAAGCCCATTCCGTCGCTTATTACATAGATAAAGTTGTTAGCATCTTCAAATACGGGAGTGCCTACGGTTACCTCTGCGGGAACGGTAACAGCAGTGTTCTCGGCAAGATTCTTTGCGAAAGCGTAAGCCGCGCCTGCGATCATGTATTCTTCGCCGTAGAGTAGGACCTTGGTATCCTTGGAGGCGGTGAGAAACTCAAAGCCCTCGGTTGCACCCTCAACACCACCCTCGATAGCGAGAGCTTCCTGACGGTTGGTGATACCGACGAGTATCTCCTTGTCGGTAGCCTCAGTCTCGGTGTCAAGCTTTACTGCGGGAGCGGTACCGGTAACAGCTTCAATTGCACTGCCGATATACTCTGCAGCTCTCTTGTTGAAGTCGAGACCGGACTCGGAGTAAATAATGGTGTATTCACTCAAGGGTGCGCCGTTCAGTGTGTTGACGAGAGCATCAGGCGTGTCGGTATCCTGAGCGTCAGTTGTCTGGTCGTTACCACCTGCAGGTGTGTTTTCAGCACATGCAACTGCTGTGGGAAGAACGAGCAGGAGTGCTAAAAGCAGGGCAAGTAATTTGGGAAATTTTTTCATGGTCGATCTCCTTTTATGCATGAAAATTTATTAGATATTCCGTTTGGAATTATCGTCTGAGAAGCTTTTTCACACCCTTGAGAATAGGTGCGGCATTGACTGTAAGCACTGCGGCGACACAAATTACCTGCACTGCCTGCCACATAGGAAGCTCAAACAGGATAAAAGCTGTCTGAAGAGCTATTATTCCTGTATTGATAACAAGCTTGACGGTGTGAAGATTAAATGGAATGTGACTCCGTGAGTTTATAGCTCTGATTATAAACACTATAAAGTAGCTGGCAAAGGTCGCTATTGCGGCACCGTTTGCACCGAGTGGAGTGGGGATAAGAATGAAATTGAGGATAACGTTTACTGCGGCACCTATAAAGGCAGTGATAAAGGACAGTATACTTTTCTTATTTACCAGATATACGCTGCCCATAAAGGTAACGAGACTTGAAAATACCGTTGCCGAAATAAGTATCGGCATATATCTCCACGCCTCATAGTAGGAGGGAGCGAACAGTATCATCGGGATAATGCGGGAAAATGATATCATAGCGGCGGCAGCCATAAACATTACACCCTGGAAGCTTTCGAACACCACGCCGAAAAAGTTTACCGCATCCGGGCTCTTTCTTTCTGTCAGGGCGGAGAACTGCCACGCTTCGATAAATATACCGGACAGGAGGATCAGAAGCGACGGGATCTTGTATGCCGCCGCATAGAGACCGTTGATGTCCGAGCCTATCATGGATTTTACCATATATCGGTCAGCCACGTTGGTTATCCACCAGAAAACGGTGGTAGGGATAAGGGGAATACTGAACTTCAGCATTTTACCTACAGTTTTCTTTTTTACCGAGGCGGGGCTGATGTTCTTATATACCTTAAAGGGGAACAGCAGGAGAAGCGAGGTAAGGATATCTGCGATGACGACCGAGAGCACATATCCGATGACCCCCATGTTGAAAGCCACAAGAAACAGTATGTTAAGAGCTATCGTAATGGCTGTGCCAAGGATCCCTTGACCGGCAAACAGCGCACTTTTGCCCTCTGCACGTACAAACTGCGCACACAGTGAGTGAAGGCAGGAGCTGATGACGTACAGGCAGATAAGCCAGGTGTACTCCCCGAAGTAGGAAATAAATGAGAGAAGGGGAGAAATCAGAGCCAGTACGGCACTGCCGAGAAGGATCGTAGAAAGTCCTGACGAAAAGACATCTTTTTTGTCATAGGCGTCGTCAAGGGTGAATCTGAATACCGCCTCGCATATTCCGGCAGATACCAGGGGAAGAAGCAAATTTGCGGTTTGGGTTATCAGATCCGCATCGCTGTACTGTGCGGTTGAAAGATAGTGGGTATACAGCGGCATCAGAAAGAATACCAGCAGCTTTGAGCCGAAGGTGCCTATTCCGAGTATCGCCGTATTCGATATCAGCTTTTTATATTTTTTCGATTCCTTTATATTATCGTTGGGAGCTTGCATTGTCATCTGCCCTCCGTGGTATCAGATGGAGAGCTACCGGAGTCGTTTTCTGTCTCGTCAGGGAACATGTTCCGGAGAGTACGTCTCAGCTTTTCCTCTTGACGTTTCTTTTCAAGAGCACGGAACTCGGCCAGTTTTCTTCGGCGCATAATGATCTTTCTGCGGCGCAGATAACCCTTTAAGAAGAGATAACCGATAAAACCGGCAAAGCCGAGAACAATTACAAGAAGAACGATAAGTATTATCGCAATAACGGAAAGCCCCTTGTCTCTCCAGGTGGAAACAGAGTGGAGATAAACGCCGAAGTCACCGTCATGGGCCTTCTCATCGGTGGATTTGAACCACAGCTTGAAGGTCTTTACAGTGTTGCCCGTGTTTTTGATAAAGTCTCCGATGTCAAAGGTGACATCTACCCACTTGCCGGGCTCTATCTGAGCGGTACCCTCATAGAAGAAGGTCTTTTCTGCCTTTCCGCCGCTGTAGAGTCTGAGCATAAAGGTAACGGAGGAAACGTCAGCGGGTGCCTCTGCCATAAGGCGGAGAGTAATGTATTTTGTATCGGGGATAACGAAGCTGTTGTCTGCTCTTACGTCTATTCCCATAAATTCGTAAGGGACAGACTGATCAAATTTTGCATAGAGCAGGGAGGACTCGGCATCCTCGCCGCGGCGAAGCTCGATAACTGCAGCGTTCTCCGCTACGTTAAAGCCGTTTGTATCTCCTGAGGTGAAATCAAAGAGAGTGACCGGACGATATCCCTTTTCAATATTAACCACCGATGTCTGAACTGACTCGATCACATTGCGTGAAGGGGTAGGAGAAGCAAATCCCTCAATAGAATCAGAAAAGGAGGTTATTGACAGAATGGGAAGTGCGAAATCGGTAAGAGGAGAAACTTCCTTTACGTCAATATTCTTGAATATATCGTAAATATACTTTTTGGAGTTACGGGTATTCTCTGTACCCGGCTGACAGGTCCAGAGACCTGCGGCTGGACTTCCCTCGGGGGCATCTATATGAGAGCCGTATATTACTGCATCTATATAGCTGATGGAGGCTGCCTTGTAGTATGCGTAAGCAAAAGCGGCGGCCTGCTGTTTCTCTGCGGTTGTCACGTCAACGGTTTCGCTTACCGCAGGGGTAGCTGCGGCAAACTCGCTGACGATACAGCGGCGTACCTCGTCGTCAAAAAGGAATTCTGTCTGTGAAAGAAAGCGGCAGAGAATATCAATGTTTGCCATGGTGATAAATGGCGTTTCAAGATTATTCTCGGCAAGAGAGTCTATCCACTGGGAGGTATTGGTCCTGTCTGAGGGATATGCGTTTATCGCAACGCTCCAGTCAATATTACCGGAGGCAGAGATGATCTTGTTGAATTCGGTTATAAAGTTTTTTGCGGAATACTCGGTGAGGGAATTTACATCCTCTGCGGGACTCGGCGACGGTGCGGTAAAATTGTTAGCGACAGAAAGGAATAACTTTGCGTTGCTGTAACTGGATCTTACCGTCGAATATGCGGTACGGAAAAGAGAAGCATAGCTCTCGGTATAGGCAGTAAGCTCTCTTTCTCCCATAGCGTTATAGCTGCCGGAGTTTACATTATAGCCGATGATGTAGCTGCCGGCAAAGCCGTAGGGACGCTTGTCATCGGAATAACGGGCAGAGAGAAATTTCATTATTGCTTCAAAGTAAGCGTTTCCCTCACTGTTTGAAATGTTTATTGCGTAGTATTTGGCGTTTTCGCTTGCGTTATCGTAATAAAGAGAATGGATGCCGTCGAAAAGACAGTTGCTCTTGTCTGATAACACTATGTTAAGATATATGTTGACTCCGGAGTTAGACAACGATCTAATAGTGGTGTCAAGCTCGGTGATTTTATTGCGATCAAAGTAAAATGTTTTTCCGCTGTAAAGGAACGAAAGTGCATTATCACCGCTTTCTCCGAGGAAATACTCATTTATCGGAACGGTAATGACTGTGTTTGCCGTTCCGAGCATTTCAGCGTCTGTGGAATCGGTGATTATAAGACCCTTCTTTGAATAGGTCTCGGGATAAAGATAGGTTGCATCTGCAAAGATCGAAGGATTACTTATATAAAGAACAGTGCCGAGGGGAGTGTACCCTCCGCCGTAGTTTTTCTGTGCGAGAATAAATCCCGACGATATTCTGCTGCGTGTCCCGGCAGATACCGGTACCTCGAACTTCATCTTTGAGGAAGCCTTAGCCTGAGCTACAGGCTCGTAGCCGGATATGGACGATACGCTTTGATAGGGTGTTATCTCAAAAAGATATACCGGGTCACCCTTGTAGCTTGAGAGATACTTTTCGGTGAGGGTGGCAAGTATCTCGATCTTTTCCTTGTTCTTTGTGACCGTAACTGAGGTCACCGAATCGGTGACCTCAGCCTCGGCCTTCGCTTCTATAACGAACAACGGCATGGAGAAAAGTATCGCCAGGATAAGGGCGATACTTATTTGCCGCTTCGATACTTTAAAATAACTTTTGATCATTTCTTTTATCACAGTGGCAAGCCTCCATGCCGTTTTTTATATTTTGTGTGCTTCTATGATTACTGAGCTGCGTCTACGATAGCAGCAAATGCATCAGACTTAAGAGATGCACCGCCGATAATACCGCCGTCAACGTTTACCTTGAGGAGAAGCTCCATAGC
>JAFQUL010000048.1 GCA_017408535.1 Clostridia bacterium | reverse complement strand
GAGAGAGTCCTGACGGCTATCTCTATCCCCTCTGCCCGTCCGAAGCCGCTGAGCACGTCCACAGTACCAAAGCTCTCACCCCGACAGATCTCATCCCGCGAGTCAATTACCGATATTCTCAGCGGTTTGTCACCGAGGGACAGTATTCTGCACACGTCACGTAAAACAGTGGTCTTCCCTCCACCGGGAGGAGAGTATATAAGAATTCCATGTTTGTACTTTTCTCTCCCGAGAAGATATGCGATATAGTCACCGCATCCTCTCACCGCACGCGGAATACGGAAGGATAATGAGCTGACGTCGCTTATCCCGGTAAGTACCCCGTTTTCAAATACCGCTCTCCCGGATATCCCGACTCTCACTCCCGACAAAAGAGTCACATACCCGCGGCGGATGGTATTTGCGTGCGAATATACCGATCCGTCGGTTATTTTAATCATCAGCCCGTCCATTTCCCGCCCCGTAAGTGTGACCCCCAGCATAATATTTTCTTCTCCGCAGGTAACGCTGGCCTCTCTGTCACGTCTCAGCCGTATTTCATCAATATCATTTCGTCCGAGTGACTCAAGGACTCTTGCAACCGAATCGGGCAGATATTCGGTGACGGAAGGAAGTCCGCTGTAAGCAATGGTGTTTTTGACCTTCATCTTTTTCACTTATCCTTTTTGTGGTTTTATTAATTTATATTTTCTACTTGTCCGATATATGACTTGACTTGATGCAGTATAAATGGTAACATAGAAAAAGAGGTGATCCGATTGCTGTACAGCGAAGAAAAAATAAAGGCCGCTCTCGGTGATCACCGAGACACGGTCAAAATAATTATAGATGACGTCACCGCCTCCACGAATGATAAGGGAAAGGCGATAGCCGCCTCAGGAGAAAGCAAGAACACCCTCATCCTTGCCTACAGGCAACATAAGGGTAAGGGACGGATGGGCAGGAGCTTCTTCTCCCCCGAGGGCGGAATATATATGTCACTCGTGATCCCGAAAACGGGACTGGACCCGGAGGACATCCCCCTCATCACCCCCGCGGCGGCAGTTGCAGTCTGCCGTGCCATTGAGACGCTGACACCTGCCGAGCCGAAAATAAAATGGGTAAACGATATATTCTGTAACGGCGGAAAGGCGGCAGGGATACTCACCGAAACGGTATTTTCGTCAGAAGACTTCTTTTCCGTCGTGGGAATAGGTATCAACCTTATCCCGCCCAAGGGCGGTTTCCCGGCAGAGCTAAACGGTATAGCTTCTTCGGTATACGGCGAGGGGGAGGAAATACCGCAGGATATTATGAGCGTCCTTGCAGGTACTGTTACAAGAGAACTGCTTGATCTGACCGTGACTATACCTGAGAGAGGCTTTTCTGAGGAGTACCGCCGCCGCTCCTTTGTAATAGGAAAAGATGCCCGGGTCATAAAAAACGGCATCCCGACAGAGGCACATATTGTGGACATAGACAAAAACTGCCGCCTCGGTGTAATTTACCGTGACGGCAGTGAAGAATATTTACTTTGCGGAGAGATCAGTCTCAGGTTCTGAGGCTGATCTTTTTATAAGCCTGCGGTAGTATACCACGTATCCGATATACATAGTAACTGCGGCAATAATCCAGGATATTGGATAGGACACGTAGATAGTGGTAAGAGAACGGAAGAATCTGAATACGGTACATATCCACAGTATTCTGAAGCCGCATATTCCTGCGACAGACACTATCATCGGATATACCGAATGGTTGATACCTCTGAGCATTCCGGAAATAACGTCCATAATACCGCAGAGGAAATAGGTGCTGCTCATTATATATACTCTTCCGAGAGCATATTCCACTACCTCCGGGCTATTGGTGTAAATACTCGCAAGCTGACGACCGAACAGAACGGTAAGACCGCCTACTGCGATACCGGAGGCAACAACTATCAAAAGAGAGCTGTGCAGTATCTTTTTCAGCCTCGGATAATTTCCCGCACCGTAGTTCTGGCTGGTAAATGTCAGCGCCGCCTGGTAGACCGCATTCATGGTAAGGTACACGAATCCGTCTATACTTCCGCCGACACCAACGCCGGAAACCGCTATTTCACCGAAGGAATTATACGATGATTGAATGATGACATTAGATATAGAAAAAAGAGATGCCTGGAGTCCGGAAGGAAGACCCACTTTGATTATATTTACAAGCTCTTTTTTATATAATCTGATCTTTGTTATAAAAAGCTTAATGTCCCCCTTGTCTCTTACAAGCACCGTAACAACGAGAACAGCGGATATGACCTGAGAGATAACGGTAGCAAGGGCAACACCTGCAACACTCATTCCGAATACTATTACGAACACAAGATTCAGCAATACATTTACAAGTCCTGACGAGGCAAGGAATATAAGAGGTCGCTTTGTATCTCCCGCGGCACGGAGTATCGACGCACCGAAGTTATAAAGCAAGTTTACCGGAGCACCGATAAAATACAGCTTGACGTAGAGAGTGGACAGCTCTATCATCTCGCCGGGACAGCCCATAAGATTAAGGAAAAACTCAGCACAGAAAAATCCGATAAGGGATATCACTACTCCGCAGATAAGACTTAGGGCTATCGATGTATGTACCGCACGGTGAACACCGTTTTTATTCTTTGCACCTATCATTCGGGCAACTATAACGTTTGCACCTACAGACAGACCGATGAAAGCATTGGTTATAAGACCCACAAGAGAGCCGGTGGAGCTCACCGCGCCCTGGGCGATATCTCCCGCAAATTTACCGACTACCATTATATCCGCCGCATTGTAAAGATGCTGCAGTATACCTGTAGCCATTATCGGCAGAGAAAACCGAACGATACCGCCGATAAGGGGACCGTTTATCATATCTATTTTTTTGCCATTTTTTACAGCCGTGCCCATTACTATCTCCGAAAAAATTTATTCGAGTATCATTATACACCCTTTTATCCTAAATTTCAACATAGATAGAATAAACACTCTTGAAATGTTCATAAATAAATAGTATAATCATCTCAGTACTTTTTTCGAGGTAATAAAAAATGAAAAAAATCAGATTTCTTGCAGTTTTACTTGCACTGACACTTTTATTCTCTCTCACAGCTTGTACCGGCGGAAACTTCACTTCTTCCACAGCAGGTGATAAGGACAAAAATCCCGGCACCGCTGCCCCCGGTGACAACACCGATTATCCTACTGAGGGTAAGCCCGTTGTTACAATGGAGATAGAGAAATACGGTACTGTAGTAATCGAGCTTTATCCCGACATTGCCCCCATCACGGTTGCAAACTTTGTCAGCCTCGTGTCTGACGGCTACTACGACGGCAACAACTTCCACCGTCTTGTAAAGGGCTTTATGCTCCAGGGCGGCGACCCCACCGGTACCGGCATGGGCGGCTCTGATAAAGAGATCAAGGGTGAATTTGCAGCCAACGGATTTAAGAACGACCTAAAGCATGAGGCGGGAGTTATCTCTATGGCCCGTACACCTGATTTTAATTCCGCAAGCAGCCAGTTCTTCATTATGTTTGAGGCCGCTCCCTCCCTTGACGGTTATTATGCCGCATTCGGCCGTGTTATCGAGGGCTTTGAAAATATCAAGGAGATCGAGAAGAACGAGCCCGAGTCAGACAGACTGGCAAACCCCATAAAGATCGTCAAGGCAACCGTTGACCTTAACGGTTATATCCTCACAAAATAAGATTTGCGAAATTAATAATATAAAATCCCCGCCCTCATTTTTGAGGGCGGGGATTTTTGCCTGTACGTCATACGTGCAGCAGATCGCTCTCACGCATCATTTACCCGCAACTTTGTCATACTGCAATTTGTAGACTAAGAGACGTTTGGAAACATTTCTTGCGTTCTTTTCGTGCAGTGAAGCAAATCCGCGCTCATTTTTGAGAATGTTACTACGGTAGCTTGAGGGATATGAAGAGCCTATTGTAAATATGTATATCCACGCAGTATCCAGCTTAAAGTTGTTTACAATTATATCGATCATTCTTCTGGACTGGG
>JAFQUL010000047.1 GCA_017408535.1 Clostridia bacterium | reverse complement strand
TGTATTTTATCCATAGAATCTACGGACGTGCAATGCACGCCCCTACGGAAGAATTACGTTTTTGCGTAAGCAAAACGGTGTCCCAAAGACACCGAGTAATTCTTATATATATGCCACTATAACTACGGAGTTACAGCCCAATTCTATGCATATAAAGGAGTTTAAAATGGAAAGATCGCCGCTGCTCGGAATACTTGGCGGACTTGGTCCTATGTCAACGGTATATTTTTACGAGATGCTCACCGCCCATACAGAGGCCAGGTGCGACCAGGAGCATCTGAATATAGTTATCAGCAGTTATGCGGAGACCCCCGACCGTACCGACTACATTCTCGGCAGGTCAAGCGATAACCCCCTTACCGCTATGATAGAGAATGCAAAGAAGCTGGAGAACTTCGGTGCCACAGTTATAGCCATACCCTGCAACACCGCCCATTATTTCTACAGCAGTCTCAAGGACGAGGTATCCGTGCCTATACTCAATATCATTGAGGAGACGGTGAGGATCGCCGCCGGTGTCGGTATCGGCAAGATAGGAATACTTGCTACCGAGGGTACGGTACAGAGTGAGTCTTATCAGCGGGTGTCGGCTGACTTCGGGGTTGCCTGTGAGGTTCCCACGCCCGAGGAGCAGGCAATGCTCATGGATATTATATATGGAGACATCAAGCAGGGCAGAAGAGCGGATATGGATAAGTTTAACCGTGTTGCCGGCAGTCTCCTTGACCGTGGGTGCGAGAAGCTGATTCTCGGCTGTACCGAGCTGTCGCTGATAAAAAAGAATGAGGGCCTCGGATATGAATATCTTGATTCTCTTGAAGCTCTTGCCTACAGGACTATACTTGCCTGCGGCAAGCCCCCCTGCGGTTTCCCCGCGTATTTCGGGGCAAGATAAAAGGAGGACAGACACTTGAAGCTGTATGAGCTCCTTTCTGGAATTCAGTATGAAACTTCGTCGGACATTACCGACATTGAAATAAAAAATATCTGTTACGACTCGAGAAAGGCTGATGCCGGCTCTGTTTTCGTAGCCCTCCGCGGCGCCAGCACAGACGGACATAAGTTTGCTCTCTCCGCATACGAGAACGGCTGCAGATGCTTCCTTCTTGAGAGCCTCGCAGATATCCCGGATGATGCCGCGGCGGTGTATACAGACAACACCAGAGCGGCTCTCGGAGTAATATCGAGAACCTTTTTCGGTCATCCCGAGAGAGAGCTTCGCCTTATCGGAATAACCGGTACCAAGGGTAAGACCACCACTGCACTTATGCTGTGCAGTATCTTTTCGTCAGCCGGGGTAAAGTGCGGATATATCGGCTCAAACGGTGTGGAATACCCCGGGGGCAGCTTTGCTACCGGCAACACCACTCCCGAAAGCTACGAGCTTGCCGGCTATTTCAGACAGATGGTGGATGCGGGAGTCACTCACGTCGTTCTTGAGGTGTCCTCTCAGGCACTCTTTAATTACCGTGTTGACGGACTTACCTTTGACAGCTGTGCATTTACCAATTTGTCACGTGACCATATAAGTCCTAAGGAGCATCCCACCTTTGAGCATTACAGAGACTCAAAGAAGCGGTTGTTTACCGATTTTTCCGCCCGCTTCGTTGCTTACTCGGCGGACGATGAGCATTCCCGTTATATGATAGAGGGCTGCGGCGCTCTTTGCAGAGGCTTCGGTATAGAGGAAAAGACAGACGTTACCGCTGAGAACATCAGACTCTATTCTGACAGCGGCCGTCTGGGCGTGTGCTTTACAGCCTGTGACGGAGAGAAAAAATATGAGATAAAGCTCCGTACACCGGGTGAGTTCAGCGTGTATAACGCTCTTTGTGCCGCCACGGTGGCAGACTGGTACGGAATAGCTCCGTCTGTTATAGCAGAGGGGCTTGAGAATTGCAGTCCAAAGGGAAGATTCGAAGTTGTTGAAACATCTCTTTCGAATGTTGTCTTTATAATAGATTATGCTCATAACGAGATGAGCCTCCGCCATGCTCTGTCGGTTATACGAAAGTATTCCCCACGGCGGCTGATATGTGTGTTCGGCTCTGTGGGTGAGAGGACACAGGAGAGAAGGGAGGAGCTTGCCCGTGTGTCGGGAGAGCTTGCCGATCTGTCTGTGATCACCTCTGATAATCCCGGGCTTGAGCCCCCGGAGGATATAATCGAGGAGATCGCCTCGCATCTGCCGGCGGGTGCTCCCCACCTGTGCATTACCAGGAGAGAGGATGCGGTGCGCTTTGCGGTAGAGAATGCCTCTGACGGTGACGTGGTGCTTTTTGCCGGAAAGGGACACGAGAATTACCAGCTTATCGGACGTGAGAAGCGGCCATTCAGAGAGAGAGAACTGATAGTCAGATTCGCAGAGGAAAGATCCCGCCACGCATTCCTTCAGAAGTCGGATAAGCACCTTGTCTGACAGCCACTGACCGTGATACTGTTTCAGAATAATCCCCCGGGAAGTTTTACCTTCCCGGGGGATCGTTTTGTGCATGAGACAAAATTTTGTGTTTTATTCCGTAGAACCTACGGATTTACGTTTTCTCTCTCTACAGGAAAATTTACGTTTTTGCGTTAGCAAAACAGGTGAAAGGATTCACCTGAGGAAATTTTCGTAAGAAAGTGCCACTAAAGCTAACGAGTTATAGCAATATGTTATGTACCGTCCCTCCTCATCCACCGCTATCGCGGTCCCCCTTCCCCGCTGGGGAAGGCTATGTTGGAGTTACCGCATTCTTTTATTGTTTGATCTCTCTTCGGGAAAATTTTCGTTTTCGCTTGTGCGAAACAGGTGATGGAAATCACCTGAGGAAATTTTCGTAAGAAAGTGCCACTAAAGCTAACGAGTTATATCTACATGGTAT
>JAFQUL010000046.1 GCA_017408535.1 Clostridia bacterium | reverse complement strand
GGTGAGGTAGGGATAGAATACCATATGAGCAGAATCGGTCGCATTGACGGACTTTATCTCTTCGTACATATCAAGCTCACGGGCAGGGGTGCCGGCAGGAACCACGTATGCACCTGTTTCACCGTCCAGAGTTTCGAAGTCAGCAACCCAGCCGTTTGCCTTGGCTACTTTAACGGAGTTCGAAGACATTTTTTCGTAGAAGAATATGGGGGTATTTGACTCTTCGGTGAAAATGTAACGGCGGTGGTAGTACTCACCGTTTTCATCCAAAATCTCACCGCTGCCGACAAGGACGTAATTGCCGCCTACCAGCTTGTGTACAGCGGAATCAAAGGTGTAGTAAAAACGCTCGTTTTCTTTTGAGGGTGTAAACTCTGAGAGTGTGGTTATATGGTCGTCATGCTCTGCCGCTGTAATGTCAAAGTAGTTGGTCCAGAACTGTCTGCTGACGTTGTCATCCGCGATATGCTTGCTATCGGTTATGCGTGTTATATTAAGCTCGTTGAGATCGGCCCTGAGACCGCTTTCAAAAAGAAGACGGATAGGAGAAACGCTGTCTGCATTCTCAACTTCAATATTTACATTAGTAGCGGTATCAACGTTAGAACCGTCAAGTGTTACAAGGTATGTTACCATGGGGACAAGAGACGCGGGAACTTTCCACATGACTGTCTGCTGTCCGGTAGCGATATTTGTGCGTACCTGAACAGACATGTACATCATATCGGAGTTCTTGATGCTTCCGCTGGTCTCACCAAGGAAACCGTAGGACTTGATCTTATATACTGCATCTGCAGGTGCGGCATCTGCGGAACTTTCGTCCCAGAAGCCAGTGAAACTCATGTCCGACTTTGCATACCAACCGATGTAGTTGGAATATTCGCCGGTAGATGCATTGTAATACAACTGCTTGGCCTGCCATGCATTTGCAACGAGCGCCTGCGCCTCAGCGGTACTGGAAATACCGAGTCTTTCCTTTACCGCACGGATAAATTCATCTCCAAGCTCTGTGGGGTTTTCGGGAGTGCCGAGACCGTCATCTGAAGAGCTTGAGAGCTTGGATGCCATCATGTGTCCGTCGAAAAGAGTCTCGCCGAGAAGAATACCGGTAATATGCTTGACTTCCATATATTCGCCGATAATATCCTCAAACTCTACGTAACCGGAGAAGTCGGGACTGCCGCCCTCAAGGTGAGTGGGATAATAACGGGACTGGAGAATGATCTCGTTTACGAGAGACGTAAAAGCAGAGCTCAGTCCGTTTGCGGAAGCGGGGAAATACTCATCTACGTATGACTTGCTTGTTACGTACGAGTTCTTGCTGATAGAAACGCTTGAGGTGTCACCGTTTCTGTCCTTGACTCTGACGGAGAGGGTACCGGAGGTCATGTTGTTATATGCACTCCAGAGCTCGTCTGTAAGAGAGGAGCTGTCAGGATTCATAACTGCGGTAGCCACGCTGTTGCCGCTGATGTTAAAGCCGAGCGTATAGAACAGACCGCGGACCTGAGCATCATTTTTCCGATAATGAGCTTCTATCTGATTCATTACGTATGATGCTGTAAGCTGAGTAAGGAATGCATTTCCTGCGGTGAGGTTAGATTCGTTACCGTTACCCACGTTTGAACCGGATACCTCAACCTCTTCCCAACGGTCTCTTCCACCTTCTACCCTTCTGTACGTGGTGTACTTTGAGTTTTCAACGTCATCGTAGTAGGAGGTACCTGTGGAGCAAGCACCGTCAGACATAAGCACTAGGATGGGCATACGGTTGTCACCGGACTGCCAGTTATTGTCATCGATAACTGTATCCATTTCCTCAAACATCTTCTTTGCTTCCCAAAGACCGGCCTGGATATAAGTACCGCCGTTAAAGGACTTGGATTTACCGAGATCAGCGCTTACGTTTGTTCCTGATACACCGCCGGCAACAGAGACAGTGTTATTCCTGTAGCTCAGATAGTTACCGCTTGTTCCCGCAGTATATCTGTCGATGGGGAGAATGCGGGTTACGCTCTGAGCGTATGTAGATGATCCGGTGGAACCGGAGGCAGAGTAAAGCACTACGCCGACACGGTTATTCTTATTGGTCTCGAGCAGCTTCTTTATTGCGTCGTTAGCGGCCTTCACGAGAGTTTCCTGTGAACCGGAGTTGCTCATAGAGCCTGAAAGGTCAAGTACGAGAACTGTATCGGTAGGGATAGTGGAATACCCTACGATCTCCTTGTTTGCCGCAAGAGCAGAGAGCGCGGTGAGGAAATTCTTCTCGCCGTCTATCATAGTAACGCTGTCCGGGAAGGCATCGGTATCGGTAAATACCGACTTGTCGGTCCAGACACCTCCCGCGTTTACGGTGGTGAGATCGTCAAGATCAAAGTACTTTTCCCAGTTATCCATAGTGCTTGCGTCAACGACTCTGTTAAAGCCGGAGCCGTCAGTACTGTCAGCCGCTGCCGCAACAATAGGCAGGTATGACAGCACCATCGATAAGCAAAGGATAATGCTGAGAAGCTGTTTTGCAAGGTGGAACTTTGTTTTCATTGCTTGTGGTACCCTATCCTTTCAATAGTTCGCTTAATGTGTGTGTTGCGTTTTTCTCTGCACTCCTGCGGCAAAACGCAGAATGTCCCGACGTCTGCCACCATAAGGTACTGCAGTGGGTGAGAGAAGTGGTTAGGTTATATTTACTAACCCGTGTATGCTTCGGGAGAATCGCTTGTCTTACTATTTGGAGGGGGACGCCGCGGGGTGTGCCTTTTCCCAAATATCAGACTGCACATTTTATGATATCGAGTTTGCCCGTCACAACTTATAGTGCTAAACTGTTCCCCGATGTAATAATTTGTGTTTACCTAAAAATATCGATTCTACTCTACATTAAATTATACAATATCGTTAATTACCTGTCAATGTTTTTTTGCCTTAATTTGAGAAAAAATCCGCAACAAAAAATGTTTTTAGTTGCGGATTTTTTACCGGTAATTTTGATGAATTCGGCGTGTTAGTGACCGGCTGTTTTTCCTCTTGCTCCGCTGGAAGCGAAGACCATATATTTCTTTGGAATAAAGCCCAGATCATTGAGTTTATCCAGCTCTTCAAGTGCGGCGGTAACTCCGTGCTTAAGTCTGAGCTTAGAGAAGTAGCCCTCCCAGTCGCCGGCATCCCACTGGTAGTAGTATTCTTTAGTCTTTTCCTCCTCATCCTCTTTGTTTTTGTTTGCATTTTCTACCTTAAGAGAAAATTCCTTTTGCCATCGGCTGTCCTCTACCGAATCTCTGTATTTCTCGTAGGCGAGCTTCTCGCTGTACTGTCTGACAGCCTCGTCAAACTCCTTCTGCCACTGACTGTCGCTTTCCTCGTCCCGGTAGTTTTCATAGGCAAAATCTCTGTCGGAGGAGTAAATATCATACGCCCGGTCAAGCTCCTTTTGGTAT
>JAFQUL010000045.1 GCA_017408535.1 Clostridia bacterium | reverse complement strand
GAAAAGAAATTTTCTGTAGTCTTCTTCTGAAAGAAGGTACCTGAAGGCAATGACCACCGAAAACAGATCTCTTTTTCCCCCGGTATAACCTCTTTCGTCTCTCTGTACCGAATATTCTCTGTGCATAGAGGTATCGGGTATCTCTGAGGGTGCACGGTAGCAGAACAGCCTGTCATTGTGGGCACAGACGTTTCTGAATTTTGTCAGCACAGAAAAATAGCTGTCCAGTGCCTCGGGGGAGATACTCTTAAAGTATGAAGCAGACCTTTCTCTTACGTCATCCTTCATACACTTATAGAATTTTGCGAGAACACCGATGGAGAGAGAATTTACAAGGATCCAAAAGGGTACGTTTGAATATCTCTTTCTGTAGTGGGTTATATAAGAGTAGTTCTTACTCTCAAATAACGTTTTCTCGAAATTCCGCAGGAGGTATTTTACATCCCCGCGGAGGCTCTTTTCTCCGGAATAATTGCCGGGGGTCAGATATGCCGCCTGCCCTGCTCCGTATTTCTCTGAAAAGCTGTATGAGATAACCGAGCGGGCGTTCAGCTCAAAACGGAGAATATACTTTAGAAACAGCTCTCTGAGGTTTTCGTCAAACTTATAAAGAGCCACGATATCCTCAAAGGTAGTTCCGTCAAGATATTTTCCGGTGCGGGTGTCCTTATAGGGTGCCTTATATCCGCAGATAAGCCCGAAATAACCGATGCGGCAGAGCATTTCCTCGGCATATTCTCTGTTGCTTACCGTAAGGTTCTTTTTCTTAATGAGATAATCAATCTGCTCACTGTGAGTGAGAAACCGCTTTTCCATATTTCCTCGCTTATTTTATCAAAAGGGCGAAGCTCTACCGTTACGGAAGACTGCGCTCCTTTTTTATTCAGATCAAAGGGTATCTCTGAGATACTTTTCCTGCTCGGGGGTAAGAGTGTCAATGGAGGAGCCCATAGCCGCAAGCTTAAGCGCGCCTACCTCACGGTCTATCTCCTGTGGTACACGGTATACTCTCTTTTCAAGCTTGCCCTTGTTCTTTGCAAGATATTCAAGAGATTTAGCCTGGATAGCAAAGCTCATATCCATTATCTCCGCAGGATGTCCGTTACCCGCGGCAAGATTTACCAGACGTCCCTCTGCCATAAGGTTGAGAACACGGCCGTCGGGAAGCTGATAGCCTACGATATTGGGCTTTCTCTCCCAGATCTTCTCTGCCATAGCTTCAAGAGCCACCTTGTCGATCTCAACGTCAAAGTGACCGGAATTGGAGAGAAGAACGCCGTCCTTCATCTTCTCAAGATGCTCACGGCGGATGACGTCTCTGCAGCCGGTAACAGTGATGAAAAGATCGCCGAGAGGTGCGGCCTCTGCCATAGGCATAACAGCAAAGCCGTCCATACGTGCCTCAATTGCCTTGATGGGGTCTATCTCGGTAACGATAACGTTTGCGCCCATACCCTTGGAGCGCATAGCGATACCCTTACCGCACCAGCCATAGCCGGCTACTACTACAGTCTTACCTGCAATGATAAGATTGGTGCTGTTCATTATACCGTCAAGGGTAGACTGACCGGTACCGTAACGGTTGTCGAAAAGATGCTTACAGTCAGCATCGTTTACGTCTACCATGGTGTAGTCAAGCTGTCCTGCCGCCTCACGGGCAAGAAGTCTGTGGATACCGGTGGTGGTCTCCTCAGCGCCGCCGATAAGGTTGCGGCCGTATTCACGGCACTCGCCGTGAAGAAGCCCTGTAAGGTCGCCGCCGTCATCTATCATAAGATCGGGGCAGAGAGAAAGGGTCTTTATAAGATCTTCCTTATACTCTTCGTCAGTGGTTCCTCTGTGAGCGTTTACCTCAAAGCCCATCTCCACCAGTGCCGCCGCAACGTCATCCTGGGTGGAAAGGGGGTTACAGCCGGTAACGTATACCTCTGCACCGCCTGCCGCCAGAGTCATTGCAAGATATGCGGTCTTTGCCTCAAGATGTATCGACATGGATATCTTCATCCCGGCAAAGGGCTTGGTCTCTGAAAACTCACGGTTAATGAGATTGAGGACGGGCATATAGCTCTTTACCCATTCTATCTTGTCTCTGCCCGAGGGGGCAAGGGATATATCTTTAATATTACTCATCTTTATCAGTTAGATCCTTTTCTGTCTGTTTTATAGATGTTGATACTATCAACAAATTACTGAACTGCGTTGCCCCAGACTATACGTCCGTTCTCAAAATCACCGGTGTATACTCTGCCGGAGGAGAAGGTAATGGTACCTTTGCCGTTCATAAGGTTATTCTGAAGCTCACCCGTATAAACGTCGCCGTTAGACCAGGTGTAGGTACCTGTTCCGTGACGCATATCATTCTTGAATTCACCCTCGTATATATCGCCGGATGCAAGAACGTATTTACCGGTTCCTTCTTTAAGTCCGTTTACGTAACCGCCGGTGTAGGTAGCTCCGTCAGCCCAGACACTGCTGCCCTGACCGTGCTTTTTACCGTTCTGGAAGCCGCCGTCGTAATAACTGCCGTCCTTCCATACGTATTTACCCTGACCCTCAAAGCGGCCGTCCTTAAAGCTGCCCTCATAATAGTCGCCCTCAGCGGTTATATATATACCGGTGCCGTTCATAAGGTCGCCTGAGAAGCTGCCCTCATAGGTGTCACCGTTTGAGAAGGTAAACTTACCCTGTCCGTGCTTGAGGATGCCGGACATATCGCCCATATAGTAGCTCTTGTCGGAATATACCAGCATTTTAGCCTCTGCATCGTATTTTGCGGTAACACCGCCGGAATAGTAGAGAGTACCCGTCTTCATCTCGCCGTTCTTCATCCAGCCGAAGAATGCCACAGATGTACCGTCTGTCAAGGGTACAGAGGTATATCTCAGACCCATCAGGAGAAATACACCCAGGGTCAGTATCAGCATAATAAGAGCTATCAGAAAAGAGAGAAGAAGCACCTTTGAGAACTTCATTCTTCTGCGGCGTGCGCGGGGTTTATTTCTAACGTTGTGTTGATTCATATCTTGCGTTCCTTTCTGCGAGGTTATTTAGACCGCTTAAGCGAAAAGACTGCCTAGCAGATCCATAATTGCGGGAATTCCGAAGTTGAAAAGAACAAATGCGGCGGCAAGCAGTACCACAGCACCTATAACGAGGGCTGCTATGTCGCCAAAGCCTGTAGAATAACGGGACTCTGCACGGAAGCGTATATCCTCGGGAATATAGAAGTGCTGAGTTTTTACCGGGCGCTTGGGGTCCGGGGCGAGAGAGGCGATAAAGCCCTTCTTTTCGGGAAGAAGACCCTTCTCCTCCTCTTCTCTGCTCTTTACCGTGCGGCGAAGGCTTGAGCCGTCGCGGAGCATATATCGCAGAAGAGGAAATTTTATCTTCATCTCGTCTACCGTCATTGCCTTGTCGGGGGAAAAGAGACCCAGAGAAAGTATCCGTCTTACAACGGTGCCGGGTACGAATTTGTTAAACAGTACAGCTGCCCAGCCGATAACGGCACCGATATAAATACACCATATAACGGTGGAAAGGGTTATTACGGGGTTGGAAACTGTTACTGCAAGTAGGGTATTGTGTATCATAGTTACTCCGTTCTGCCGATATCGGCACAGTTTTTAACTACAATGCTCTATCCACAGGAGACTTATTTTTGTATTTTTCAAATTATTTCTTCTCGGGGAGAAGGATCTTATCCTTACCGCCAACGTAGGGGCGAAGTGCCTCGGGGATCTTTACGGTACCGTCAGCGAGGAGGTTGTTCTCAAGGAATGCGATAAGCATTCTGGGGGGAGCAACAACGGTGTTATTGAGAGTGTGGGGGAAGTAAGTAGCGCCGCCGTCCTTCGGCTTAACTCTGATTGAGAGACGTCTTGCCTGAGCATCGCCAAGATTGGAACAGCTGCCTACCTCGAAATACTTCTTCTGTCTGGGAGACCAAGCCTCAACGTCAAGGCTCTTGACCTTAAGGTCTGCAAGGTCGCCGGAGCAGCACTCAAGAGTTCTTACGGGAATATCAAGAGTTCTGAAGAAATCAACGGTATTCTGCCACAGACGGTCATACCACTCGTTGCTGTCATCGGGATGGCAGATAACGATCATTTCCTGCTTCTCGAACTGGTGGATACGGTAAACACCGCGCTCCTCGATACCGTGTGCGCCTACCTCTTTTCTGAAGCAGGGAGAGTAGCTGGTAAGAGCGTAAGGAAGCGCTTCCTCATCGTTTATTGTATCTACGTAACGGCCGATCATAGAGTGCTCACTGGTACCGATAAGGTAAAGATCCTCACCCTCGATCTTGTACATCATATTTTCCATCTCAGCAAAGGACATAACGCCGTCAACAACGCCGGAACGGATCATAAAGGGAGGAATAACGTAGGTAAAGCCGCGGTCGATCATAAAGTCTCTTGCATAAGAGAGAATACCGGAGTGAAGACGTGCGATGTCACCGGTAAGATAGTAGAAGCCGTTACCGCTGGTCTTACGTGCGGAGTCAAGGTCTACACCGTCAAGAGATTCCATAATATCAATGTGATAGGGGATCTCGAAATCAGGAACGAAGGGATCGCCGAAGCGTTCCTTCTCAACGTTCTCGCTGTCATCCTTACCGATCGGAACAGAGGGATCGATAATGTTGGGGATGACCATAATGCGGCGGCGGATCTCCTCGGTAAGCTCCTCAGACTGCTTTTCGCATGCAGCAAGCTCAGCGGCAGCCTCGCCTACCTTCTTCTTAGCCTCTTCAGCCTCAGCCTTCTTTCCCTGAGCCATAAAAGCACCGATCTCCTTGGAGACCTTGTTTTTCATAGCACGAAGCTCATCGGCACGCTGCTTTGCACGGCGGAAATCCTCGTCCATCTTGATTATCTCGTCAACCAGGGGGAGCTTTTCGTCCTGGAACTTCTTTTTGATGTTTTCTCTGATGATATCGGGGTTGGTACGGAAAAGTTTAATGTCAAGCATGATTTTTTTCTTCCTTATAATATTATATGTTTTGTTATAGAATGTCCTTTTTTGCGTAATGTTTCACGTGAAACATTGATCTCAGTCAATTGCTTCCGGGTCAAGAAGCTTTACCAAAGCCTCAAAATCCTCTTCATCTCTGAATTCAAGGGTGATCCTTTTGTTCTTACCCTTGGAGGTGATCTTTACCTTTCTGCCGAGAGACCGCATCAGTCTGCGCTCTATGTCGGCAAGGTAGTCGATCTCTATTTTACCGCTGTCCTGAGGCTCCTCGGGAGCATCGGCCAAATCGGCCTTTTTCTTATTTATAAGTCTTACCGCTTCCTCTACTGCACGGACGGAAAGACCGTTTTCTACCGTTTTCTTGGCAAGGGAGATCATATCTGCGGGATCTTCAAGACCGAGAATGGCTCTCGCGTGTCCTGCTGAGATAGCCCCGTCTCTGAGAAGCACCGTTACGTCATCGGGAAGATCCAGAAGACGCATTGCATTTGTGATGGCACTTCTGCTCTTACCTACCTTTTTGGCGACCTCTTCCTGTGTAAGAGAGAAGTCGCTGATAAGTGCTCTGTAGCCCAGTGCCTCTTCAACCGCATTAAGATCCTTACGCTGTATGTTCTCGATAAGTGCGATCTGTGCGGCGTGGGCATCGTCGATGTCCATTATTACTACCGGAACCTCGCTGAGTCCCGCTAACTTTGAGGCTCTCCAGCGGCGTTCACCTGCGATTATCTGATAAAATCCGGAGTCAAGCCTGCGGACGATTATCGGCTGCAGTACACCGTGAGTGGCAATTGAATCTGCAAGCTCTGAAAGTGCTTCACTTTCAAAGTGCTTTCTCGGCTGATCCTGTTTGGGCTCTATCTCGGATATTCTCAGATAGCTTACACCGGAGGATGAGCTGTTGTCTATGGAATTCTCCATAAATACTATGTCAAGACCTCTGCCGAGGCCGCTTTTTTTAGCCATTTATGCATCTCCTCCTTGATCAGACTGTATCGTAAGTCTTGGTACGTTCGATAAGCTCCTTGGCTACATCTATGTAGTTCTGTGCTCCCTTGGAGTATTTATCGTGATAGATTATCGGCTCGCCGAAGCTGGGTGCCTCGGAAAGCTTGACGTTACGGGAAATGGGGGTGGAGAACAGCTTGTCGGAATAATATTTCTTAACTTCACGGAGCACCTGTGAAGAAAGGTTAAGTCTGCCGTTGAACATGGTGATCACTATTCCGGTTATATCAAGCTTGGGGTTATACAGCTGCTTGATCTTTCTGATGGTCAGCATAAGCTGTGAAAGGCCCTCAAGTGAATAATATTCGCATTGCATGGGGATTATCACGCTGTCGGCGGCGGTAAGCACGTCGATGGTGAGAATACCGAGAGAAGGGGGGCAGTCAATAAAAATATAATCGTACTGTTGGCGGAGAGGCTCCATATGGTCTCTGAGCATATACTCTCTCCGTTCCTCGGTAACAAGCTCGAACTCTGCGCCTGCCAGCGCAATGGTGGTGGGGATAACGTGAAGATTCTCAAAGCCGGTATCTGTTGTACGTATCTGCTTTGAATCATCACCTAAGAGAAGATCGTACGATGAATAGGTCACTTCCCTTTTGTTGATGCCGACACCGCTGGATGCGTTGCCCTGGGGGTCCATATCTATAAGCAGGACCTTTTTGCCGAGAGCACCCACGCAGGCGGCTATATTTACACAGGAGGTGGTTTTTCCGACGCCTCCCTTTTGGTTAGCAAAAGCAATAACTTGAGCCAAATTCTTTACCCTACCGCTACAGCGGTGCCTTTCAAAGATATTATGGGTATAGCTACATATTATTATATACTTTATCTCGCTGAATGTCAATATAAGCAGGGATATGAAAAACGGATATGAAAGTAATTTGTGTAATAATGTTTCACGTGAAACATTTTTTGAAAAAATACGTCTTCACAGCTCTCCCGCACTGATGTTTCACGTGAAACATCGGTTCCAACAAGAAAGCTCTGCGAAATTTCACGGTCACAGCGGTTTTTTCTTTATCCGTGAGAAGTCACGGGGATATTTGTCATCTGTCGGTGCTGTCTTCTCAGCCGTGATGATAACTCTCTTCTGCTCATCTGCCTCACCGAGAAGAGAAAAGCTGTGGCAGGATATCTTTCCGCCGCCGAGAGTTACTATTCCCTTTTCTGCTTCTCTCAGCTCCTCTTCTCCGCTGTCTCCCTTCATTGCGGCAAATCTGCCGCCGATCTTGAGAAAAGGAATACAAAGCTCTGAAAGAATGTTAAGTCTTGCCACAGCACGGCTTACCGCACAGTCAAAGCTGCCTCTGAGCTCGCCCTGCGCCGCATCCTCGGCTCTTGCTGATATAGCGGTAATATTGGTGATAGCTAACTTTTCAGCGGAGGATGCAATAAAGGCTATACGCTTGGCGGTAGAATCAAGTGCGGTTATCTTAATATCCGGTCTTGCAATAGCAAGAGGAACAGAGGGAAAGCCTGCTCCGCAGCCAACGTCAATAACTGTGGAATTCTGAGGGATAAAGGAGGAAACGGTAAGTGAGTCTGCAATATGTCGCACTGCAAAGCCGAGAGGATCGGTTATGGCGGTGAGATTCATAGCCTTGTTTACCGTGATCACCTCTTCGGTAAATTCAGAGAACAGGCGGATCATATCATCGCCGCAGAAGCGGTCTAAGCCGTTTTGCCTCAGAACATTTATAAGAATGTCGTTAAAATTCATCATTTCAGGGGTCTTCCTCGTTTATTCGGCATTATCCTCGCCGTTATCAGGTTGAGCCGATGCCGCAGTGTCCTTGTTTTCCGTCTTTTCCTTAAGAGCTGCGTGTAGTCTCATTATTTCCTCAATAGGGTCGGTTTCACTTTCACTGTCGGGAGAGAATGCTCCGAGAGAAAAATAATAGTCAAATACGTCTCTTACTGCTCTTGAAGCGGTGGTTCCGCTGTTTCCTTGTTCGATAACTATCGAAACAACTATCTCAGGGTCATCGAACGGAGCGAAGCCGGTGAAGATAGCGTTTGCGCTCTTATTCTCGTTTACCTGGGCAGTACCGGTCTTTCCGCCTACGGTAATATCGTAGTTTGCGAAAACCGATGCGGCGGAGCCGCTTTCTACAACGTCCTTCATTGCGCCAAGGATAACTGCGCGGTTATATGCGGATATATCTACCGTGTCAAGAAGCTCGCTTTCCTTCTCGTAGGTGATGACCTGAGTGCCGTACTGTCTGACTGAGGAGAGGATATGGGTGCTTCTTCTCTCACCGCTGATAAAGGTGGAGATATAGTTTGACAGCTGAAGTGGGGAGAACATACTCTTACCCTGTCCGATGGCTACCTGAAGCACGTCACCTACCTGCCAGGCCTCGCTTCCGCTCTTTTCACGGTATTCCGGGCTGTCAAGAACGCCGGATGTCTCGCCCAGCTCAATGCCGGTCTTCTCACCGAGACCGAATTTCTTACAGTATTCTGTAAGTCTTTCAATGGTAAGCAGACGTCCTACCTCAAAGAAATAGTAGTTACAGGAGTTCTGAATAGCCTCTACCACCGTCTGATTGCCGTGGCCGTAGCCGTGGCGGTTATATATCCAGCAGGCGGGCTGATAGTCTGAGAAATACTCGTATTTACCGGTGTCGTTTATCTTCTGTGAGGCGCTGACCACACCCTCTGACAGCGCGGCGGCGGCAGTTGCGATCTTAAAGGTGGAGCCGGGGGTATACATTCCGTTCAGCGCGCGGTTAAGAAGAGGAGATGAGGTATTTGCCACAAGGTCGCTGTAATCTGCGTTAAATGTGGAAAGATCGTAGGTAGGATAGTTTGCAAGGGCAAGAACGTCTCCGGTGCCTACCTCAAGCACAGACATAGCGCCTGCCTTTGCGTCCTCACCCGAAAGGGGCTCACCGGAGCTGATGGCGGACTCTACTATATAGTCAATATTGTTGTGAAGAGCGTATTCCGCCACTATCTGAAGGTTGATATCAATGGTAAGGTATACGTCCTGGCCTGCAACAGGCTCTTTTTCTATATATTCGTCGATAATATAGCCGTATTCGTCCTCAACTATTACCTTGACCCCGTCCTGACCTCTGAGATATTCCTCAAAGGCGGCCTCAACACCGGAGATACCCACGTAGGCATCAAGGGAATAGCCCTTCTCTACGTACGCATCTGCCTGTGCGGCGGGGATCTTGCCTATCCGTCCGAGGATGTGAGAGGCATAACCGGGGAAGCAGTAGCTTCTCTCAGATGCGGTCTCTGTCTCAACACCCTCAAGAATACTCTCCTTAACGGCAGTTATCAGAGGTACACCGACGTTTTCAGCCAGAGTATAGGGAGTCTCGGCAGAAAAACGCATATATTCCATATCGTAGCGGCGGGCAAGTATCTCATAGAGATCCTCCCCGTCGTACAGAACGTTTCCTTTTCTGTCAGTGAGGCCGTAATACCTGAGAAAATGCGACATAAAGGCCTCGCAGGTGATATTTTCGCTGAGCTCGTGGTCCTTGAGCACACGGTTGAATCTTGATACCTTTGATGGGTTCGCGAAAAACTCCCCGTCAAAATAAAAGTTGCCGTAGCTGCCCTTTACCGGAAAATTCGTCTCTGTGAGCAGCTCCTCTCCGCCGTTTGACTTAATAACGGTGAGCGCTTTTGAGATAAGGGCGTTTTTTGCGGCATTGGTATAGGGCATAGTGCCGTGAGCAAGTATTATATTCTCGGAATATTTGTTGACTACCAGCGGCACTCCGTTGCGGTCAAATACCTCGCCCCGCTCAGCGGATATTATCTCCCTGCGGACAAAGGTGCCGGAGTAGCCGGAGGAGTAGTAGTCCTGCCCCGAGATCTGTATATTGATAAGGCGCGCGGTATAAATAACACAGACCAGAACGAAAAAAACGCAAAGGACCATATATCTGAGGGGATGACTCAGCTTTTTCATACTGCACTCCTTTCTTTTTTTCTTTTCTCAGAAAAGAATTAATTTTTCAGCTCAAAGGAGCTGTGGAATTTTCCTGCCACAAGGCGGAAGAAGAAATAGATCACATAAGAGAAAAGGACAGAGAGTCCGATCTCCGGGAATATTACCCGGAGAAAAACGTAGCCGGTGGAATAGTGGTTCCACGCCGCCGAAATATTGATAAGAGTGACAAAGCCACGCAGAAAATAGCCGATAGAGACAGCTATCGTAAAGAAGAGAAGACCGCGGCGGAAGAGAAACTCCGCACATATACCGGCAATATAGCCGAACAGCATATACACGAGAGGTGACAGAGAAAGTCCCACAGAGCCTACCGCATCGATAACGAAGCCTGCGGCAACCCCCATGACAGCTCCGAATTTACCGCCCTCGTACATTGCGGCGGCAAGAACGCAGGAGAGTATCAGATCGGGGGACACCCCGAATATGGGATAGCGGGGTACGAGAGTTATTTGCAGCAGCATAAAAAAGAAGGTAAGGCCGCCGTAGGACAGACCGCGTACCAGCTTATCGTTGTCAAGAAAGAATTTCAGCTGCATCTTCTCCCCCCTTCCCTTTCTGAGCTATATCAGCAACTCAGCTTACTCGGTATAAACGGTATAATCTTTTATTATCATTACCTTGTCGATAGAATCCGGATCTACCGAGGGCTTTATAATGGCGGTCTTGGTCCTTGACGCAGGGTCAAGCTCAATGCTCTCCACCGTGCCGATGGAAAGTCCTCTGGGGTAGACCTCACCGAGACCGCTTGACAGAATTCTGTCCCCTACCTTGATGTCTGCATCGGCGTCAATGTATTTCATACGGCATCTGAAGTTGTCTCTCAGGGCAAATTCGCCCTCAATGACACCCACAACACCGGAGCGGTCGGAATAACCGCCTACCGATACCGAGGTCTCAACGATGGAGGAGACCTTGCACCAGGTAGCGCCTACCTCTGATACGTACCCGACGATCCCGTCTGCTGTGATGACCGGCATATCCTTTTCAATGCCGCTCATAGAACCGCAGTCAAGGGTAAAGGAGGTGAGATAGTTTACCGCCTGACGGCTGGTAACGGTTGCCTCTTTAAGAGAGAAATCGTCATGAGTGCGGCGAAGGTCAAGAAAGCCGTAAAGCCACTGATTCTCTGCTTCAAGGAGCTTTGCATTATAAATATCATCCTCCATACGGGAGATGCGGTCCTTCAGCTCCTCGTTTTCATCTCTGAGGCGGTCAAATTCGGTAAAATAGTCGGTAAATCCGTGTATCGAGTCAGACACGTAGTCAAAGACCCGTACAAAGGGAGATACCACCACCCCCACAGCACTGCGCACGTATGAGGAAAGCCCCATTATCGACAGTACCGAGGGAACTATAACAAGCACGATAGATACGATAAGAAGGACGATAAAAAATTTGCTCTTGAAGAAATGAAGCAAGGTTTTTACCTCCGATGCTTAAATTTTTGCCTTTGTATATATGTATATATGTATTTCTGTTATCTTGTGCGGTAGGAAACACTGTCGCCCAGAGTGTTATCGGGGGACTCGATGACCTTACCGATACCGAGAGCTACGCAGTCAAGAGGCATCTTTGCAACGTGGGTACGGACACCGGTGACTTTGTAAACCAGGTTGGGAAGCCCTGCCAGAAGCGCACCGCCGCCTGCCAGCATAATACCGTTGTCGTAGATATCCGCCGCCAGCTCGGGGGGAGTGTTCTCAAGAGAGGAGCAGATGCACTCAACAACGTGAGTAATGTCCTCATCCATAGCCTCCATAAGCTCCTCAGATGCAATGGTAACGGTAGCGGGAAGGCCGGTGAGCAGATTTCTGCCCCTTACGTCCATAGTACCGGGCTTGATACCGGGAAATACCGAGCCGATAGTCTTTTTAAGATTCTCGGCAGAGGTATCGCCGATGACTACGTTGTATTTACGCTTTACGTATCCGGTTATAGCCTCGTCCAGCTTGTCCCCGGCTGTACGCAGTGAGTTTGAGAGAACTATACCGCCAAGGCTTATTACCGCAACCTCGGTAGTACCGCCGCCGATATCGACGATCATATTACCGCGGGCGGATGCAATATTCAGCCCCGCACCGATAGCAGATGCGATAGGCTCCTCAATAAGCGCAACAGACTGTGCGCCGGCCTCAAGAGTAGCATCCTCAACTGCTCTCTTCTCTACTTCGGTAACGCCGTAGGGGATACAGACTATTACCTTGGGTCTTGAGAAAAAGCTGTTGCCCGCAACCTTACGGAAAAAGCGGTGGAGCATCTTTGCGGTAACGTCAAACTCCGCAATAACGCCGTCACGCAGCGGCTTGAAGGCGGTGATCGAGCCGGGGGTCTTGCCAAGCATAAGTCTGGCCTCTCCGCCCACGGCAACTACCTTGCCGGAGCGAGCCTCTCTTGCAACGACGGAGGGCTCTCTGAGCACAATTCCCCGCCCTTTTTCATAAATAAGCGTGTTTGAGGTTCCCAGGTCTATTCCGAAATATCTCACTCTATGTAATCCTCCGAAAGTTATTTGTTATCCGAGGCTCCTCTGAGAGCCGTGACAGAAAGATCAATGCCGAATTCTTCCCGTGCCAGGGTCATCAGCCTGCATATCGGCAGACCGACTGTTGCAAAATAGTCGCCCTCTATTCCCGTGACGAACATAGAGGCCTTTACCTGGATACCGTACGCACCTGCCTTGTCCATAGGCTCACCGGTCTTTACGTACAGCTCTATCTCCTCACGGCTCAGCTCTCTGAAGCGGATGACGGTGGACACCGGCTCTGAAACCGTCCTTCCCCCGTAAGAGAGGGCAAGACCGGTGGATACCGAATGCTCGGACCCGGAGAGTGATGTGAGCATAGCTACTGCATCCGCCTCATCCTTCGGCTTGCCGAGGATCATTCCGTTATGGTATACCACGGTGTCTGCGGCGATAATGAGGGTGTCGTCACCGAGGGAATATTTTTCCTTTACTGCGGCGGCCTTTCTCTCTGAGAGGAGAGATACCGCACGTTCCGGGTGAGTCCCCGGGGGGACAGTCTCGTCGGTATCTGCGGTAAGGACTCTAAAGGAGAGACCTGCCGTGGTCAGAAGCTCCCGCCGTCTCGGGGAGGCTGATGCTAATACTATATCCATTTTCTTCTCTTTTCGAATAAATATCTTGTTTTCGGCTTATTTTCCGGTAGAGCCGAAGCCGCCTGCGCCCCGCTCTGTCTCGTCAAGACAGTCGGTCAGGGTAAATGCCGCCCGTTCTATAGGCATAAACATCAGCTGGGCGATCCTCTCGCCGGGCTCTACGGTATATTCGGTGTCGCTGTTGTTTATCATTGCGGCAAAGATCTCTCCGCGGTAGTCAGAGTCGATGACTCCCACACCGTTGGCAAGGGCCACCCCCGCCTTTGAAGCGAGACCGCTTCTGGCACAGAGGAGTGCTACGTAATCGGGAGAGGATATCGATATGGCTATGCCGGTGGGGATCAGTATTCTCTGACCGGGGAGAAGTGTGACCGGACCGTCGGCACAGCTTGAAAGATCCAGCGCCGCCGCTCCGGCGGTCTTGTATTCCGGGAGAGATGCGTTTTCACGCATAAGCTTTATCTTAACGTCAAGCATAATAAAATTCCTTAAATTTATTTTATTCCGATGTCACGCATAGTTGCGAGAGCTCTCTCGCACAGACCCTCAAAGTCCACCTTTGCTTCCTCTGCAAGAACCTTTTCAAGCTCGGGACGGGTCTTGGGATGACGGGGAGTAAATACTGTACAGCAGTCTTCGTAAGGAAGGATAGAGGTCTCAAAAGCACCCATTGCGCGGGAATATCTGACTATCTCGTCCTTGTCAAGTCCGATACAGGGACGGAAGACCGGCATAGTAGCTACCGGATCGGTAACGTTTATCGCCTCGATGGTCTGGCTTGCCACCTGACCCAGGCTCTCACCTGTGATGAGAGCGCCGCAGTGGAACTGCTTTGCCACTCTGTCAGCGAGGGTCATCATAAATCTGCGGAGCAGGAGAGTAAAGTAGTCCTCGTTGCAGGCCGCACGGAGAGCCTCCTGCACTTCGGTAAGAGAGATAACGTGCATAAACATAGGGCCGGTGTACTCGGACATTATCTCAGCGAGAGAAACCACCTTTTCAAGTGCCTGCTCGCTGGTGTAGGGATAGCTGTCAAAGTGAAGGGCCTCTATCTTCATACCGCGCTTAGCCATCATATATCCGGCGACCGGGCTGTCGATACCGCCGGAGAGGAGAAGAAGTCCTCTTCCGCCGCTGCCCACAGGAATACCGCCCGCACCCTTTTCCTGGCCTACGTGAAGATAGGCACCGTCGCCTCTGATCTCAATGTTCACCACCGCGTCGGGGTTGTGAACATCCACCTTGAGAGAGGGGATAGCGGAAAGTATCACCCCGCCTGCCTCACGGCAGATCTCGGGAGATTTAAGAGGAAAGGTCTTGTCTGAGCGCTTGCCCTCGCACTTAAAGGTGCGCGCACCTGACAGCTTGGGAACTATATATTCCCTGATACCGCGGCAGACGTCATCCATAGTCTTGTCGTATACCGCCGCACGGCAGATACCGGCAAAGCCGAAGGTCTTTTTAGCCGCCTCGTACATTGCCTCAAACTGTGCCTCGGTGGTACCCTCCTCGGGGATGACGAAAACGGTGCTCTGGGCGAAGGAGATACTAAAGCTGCCGCATTTTGCGGCTCTTCTGCGGAGCTCCTTTAGCATTATAGCCTCAAAGGTAGGGCGGTTTGCCCCTTTAAGGATTATCTCACCGTATTTAAGCAGGATTACTTCTTTCATTTTTACTGTCCGTTTCTTTGTTTTACTTATCTTATCTGACCGTTACCCTCGATAATGTACTTATCGGTGGTAAGGGCGGCCAGACCCATAGGTCCGCGGATGTGAAGCTTCTGGGTGGAAATGCCGATCTCCGCCCCCAGACCGAACTCGCCGCCGTCGGTAAAGCGGGTGGATGCGTTTACGTAAAGCGCCGCAGAGTCAATGGATGAGGTAAATTTGTTTGCGGCTGAAATGTCGCTTGTCATAATAGCTTCGCTGTGGCCGGTGGAATAACGGCGGATGTGGCTGATAGCCTCGTCAAGGCTGTCCACCACTCTGACGGCGATAATAAGATCGTCGTACTCGGTGTCGTAGTCTTCCTCGGTGGCGGGAGACGCCCCGGGCAGAAGCTCTCTTGTTCTCTCACAGCCTCTTATCTCAAGGCCGAGGGACTCTGTAGCGGCGGCAAAGGCGGGAAGAAAGGCTGTTGCCGCTTCTCTGTGTACCAAAAGGGTCTCGATGGCGTTGCAAACCGCAGGACGGGAGGTCTTTGCGTTTACTGCCACCTTCAGGGACATATCGATATCAGCCGATGCGTCAACGTAAAAGTGGCAGTTGCCGGCACCGGTCTCAATAACCGGCACCTTTGCGTTTTCCACGACGCTCTTTATCAGACCCTTACCCCCTCTGGGGATAAGCATATCTATATACCCTCTCATGCCCATAAGCAGAGAGGAGGATTCTCTTTCCTTTGACTCAACGAGAGACACCGCATCGGGACAGACGCCGTGGGCGGCGAGAGTCTCTCTTATGACCTTAACGATGGCAGTAGAGGAAGCGAGAGCCTCTTTACCGCCTCTGAGGATCACCGCGTTGCCGGTCTTGATGCAAAGAGCGGCGGCATCAGCGGTTACGTTGGGTCTTGCCTCATAGATCATCGCCACTACTCCGAGGGGTACCTTTACGTGGCGGATAACAAGACCGTTGGGGCGGACGAAGCACTCTCCGCTGCCCACCGGGCACGGCAGGGCGGCAACGTCCTCCATCTGGGAGGCGATCCCCTTTATCCTGTCGTAGCTGAGAGCCAGACGGTCAAGCATTACTCTCGGCACTCCGTTTTCCTCAGCCGAGTCAAGATCCTCGCGGTTAGCCTTGAGGATATCGTCGGCACTGTCAACGAGAGCCTTTGCCGCATCTCTGAGGATAGCGTTCTTTTCCTTCTCTGAAAGAGAGGAGATAGAGGGCACAGCGGCCTTTGCCCCCTCGCATATGTTTTTTATATATTCGCTGAGACAGATCTCTGACATAGTGAAAAACTCCTTTTATTTTGGGGAAAAACTGTTACTCTCTTCTTGCGGCAAAGAAGGTGCCGGGCTCTCCGCCGTCCATGATCTCATATAGGATCTCGGGATCCTTGCCGTTAACGATGCACATGGGAATGCCTGCGGCGGTGGCTAGACGTGCGGCGCGGAGCTTGGTGAGCATTCCGCCGGTACCTCTTTCTGTGCCGGCGCCACCGGCCAGCTCCATGATCCTGTCGTCTATCACGTCAACACGGGAGATAAGATGTGCATTCTTGTTTTCGTGAGGATCGCTGTCATAGAGACCGTTGATATCGCTCAGGTTTATCAGCAGATCCGCCCCTGCAAGAATGGCAACGTATGCGGAGAGGGTGTCGTTTGCACCGTAATTGTCCTCCTCCTTGATCTCCTCGGAGGATACAGAGTCATTCTCGTTAACAATGGGAATACATCCGAGTGAGAGAAGCTGAGAGAAGGTGTTTTCGGTAGCCGCACGACGGATGGTGTAGTCAACTACGTCACGGGTCATAAGCACCTGACCTACGCAGTGACCGAAAGCGGAGAAGAAGCGGCTATATATATTCATAAGCTCAGACTGACCCACAGCGGCAAGAGCCTGCTTTTCCTCGGGGGTACGGGGTCGGTGATCAAGGCTGAGGCGGGAGATACCCGCGGCAACTGCACCGGAGGATACAAGCACCACCTGTCTGCCGCCGTTCTTAATGTCTGAGAGCACTCTTGCAAGCGCCTCGATACGGCGGAGGTTAAGAGCCCCGGTAGGATGGGTTATGGTAGAGGTGCCTACCTTTACGACGATCTTTTTGCTGTTTTCAGTCAAGTACATGGCATTACTTCCTTAGGATATATTAGATATAAGAGTATATACGTATTCTATTGTATTATATCATATAAAGAAGAAAAAAACAATTGCCGCAGTGGTAATAAATGTATATATTTTATTAATTTTGCGGGCTTTGAGATCTGCACTCAAATGCCCTGCCACGGCAAATAAAATACATCACCGTCCCGTGGTAATTCCCCGGAAATATTGACAACAGAAAAGAGTTCCTGTATACTGAAGGTAAGATAAAGGCCGGGTATTCTTACCGTGAAATTTGCTTGACTTTTTTACACCGCCGCACAGCGGCGGAATGGAGATTAATATGAAAATTAAGTCATTTTTAACAGTTTTGATGGCAATAATATTTGTAGTAACTTTATTTTCATCATGCAGCAAGGAAAACAGTTCTGAGCAATCACTTCTTCATATATCGCCGGTTATGTGTAAATATATGTTGGATGGAGTAACACCGGAGGAGTTTTACGAATCTAACGGTAAAAATACCTTTTTAGAAAACAGATACCTGCGATCAGAAGTCGATGAAGACGGATGTTTAATATTAACATTAAAAAATGAAGTAGTATCCGAGTGGAAAAACACATTTAGAGATTTACAGATATTGCAGTGTGTATTTGGAGATACCCGTGATATAGGCATAACTGTTGACTATTCAAAAGATTTTATGAATTATATGAAAAACGCCCATACCTGCGGATATGAAATATCTGAAGATTTTACTCAAATTATTGAATCTCCTGAAGACAACAGTTGGTATTATCCGTTTGTTAATGCAGCTTGTGCTACTATGCAGGTGTTTGAAGGAAAAACGTGCTCAGAAATTAAAGTCGAGCATATTGAAATTGATGAAAACGGGGAGATAATAGAAAAAGTCGTTTTTCCGGGTGATATCGAGGAGTAGAGGATATTTTCTGCCTGTAGAGGACAGTGAAAATGATACGTGTACCAACGTCCTCCCGGTGCTCTCATATTTCATGATAAAAAACAAACAGCCGACGGCGATATTCGCCGTCGGCTGTCACTTTTATATCAGTTTCTGTCCTCTGAATCAACAGGCTCGCCGTTGATTATCTTTATACAGTCAGAGGAGATCTTATTTGCGTGGGTGTAGAGGTAGTAGAACTCTCCGCCCTCGCCGTCGATAAGACAGATAGACTTTCGTTCAGTGATGTTGAAGAACTTATAAACGGTGGTCTTGCCGGCACGTGTGGTATAGGTGAAGGTAAGCTGAGGCTCCTTTTCCTGTGCCGCCGCGATCTCTTCCTCGCTGAGCTCGGAATAGCCCTGAATATAGGTGGAGAGGAGAGTCTTGTAGAACTGTCTGAAGTTCTTTACCTCAGGCTTAAGGCCTTCGCTTGTAGTTACTACCAGCTCCTGTCCCTCGCCTTCAAGGGTAAAGGTCTCGTTTACACGGTTGCTCTCTATCTTCAGCTCTGCGATCTCATTGATATTGACCATGTATATCGACTGGTCTACCCAACGGATAACGTCGGTATCAAGGAAGGACAGGCTGTCTGCGGGATAAACACCGATAACGTCGTTATTATGAGATGCAACGTAGTAGGTGCCCTCCTCCGTCTTTTCGCTGACAGTCAGGTATACCTCCTCACCGTTAAGCTCATAGATGATAGTATAGGGTGCGTCTGCAAGGCCGTATTTTTCCAGCTTTGCCTTGGTGATGCCCACAGCCACTATCTCTGTTGCCTCAAAGGTGGTGAAGCACTCAAGCGCCCCGGTATAGGTGGACACGTTAAGGTTATATCCCTTGGGCACTACAAGCTGATAGTTGATGTCAAGACCCAACTCGCCGGCCTCTTCCTCTGTGATCATTTTTACCGATACCATCGGTTCCTCACCCTTTGCAAATGCAAAACGGGAGACGTTCATGATCTGGTTTGAGGACATTGGGGGGGTGATCTGCTTAGCTACAATATTCTCTTTTCCGAGAAGCAGTGCATCCATAAGAGAGGTGGTAATGACGTACACGGCGGTACTGTCCTCGCGGCATACGTAATATCCTGCGCCGGAAACCAGCTTCTTACCGATATATATCTTGTACTGCTGATCGTCTGTGGTGGTCAGACGGTACCATGCGGGATCGTTCTTTTCCGGGTCGAGACCGTACTCTGAAAGATCCTCGGCATTTTCGGTGATACGGTTCATGGTCAGAGGGTAGCCTGCACCCACCACCACAGAGGAAAGAACGGTGGGATCGATGCTCAGCTCTTCAAATCCGCTTAGAACAAATGTATCTTCTACGTTTTTATAGACGGTATACTTGCCGTAGGAGTTGTATATCTCAACCGAACGGATGTTTTCACGCTCGCACTTGGGGAAAAGAAGAGTACGGCCGCTTTCGTTTATTACCTCATCCTCAAGGGGTGCCTGGGTAGTCTCGGCGGTCTCGCTGCCGTCAGAGGCAGGCAACTTTTCAATAACAAGGAAATAAAGAAGTATCAGTACCACCGCGGCACAAAGTGCCGCGATGGCAAATATTTTCTGTTTTTTCATTACGAGTGCTTTCTCCTAACGAATATTACTACTCCGCACACAGCCGCAACTGTGGGAAGGGTGAATATAAGCAGCCAGGTCCACTGTGCCTGTTCTGCCGAGGTAATGTCAAGAGCCTCGCTTGAAATAAGCTTGAAGTCGATGTCTGCGGGAACTTTTTCCTTACCCATAGCACGGATAGCGCTGTAGAGAATATCCTCGTTGGCGTAGCTGGTGCTTTCAAGATACTGGGTGTAATAGGGTGAGCCGCAGGCGAGAACGTAGGAGTAGTACTCAACGTTATCCTTCATTCTCGTGTAGCGGGACAGGGTCATAAGGTTGTATTTACCGTTTTCCTCTACAGTCTTACCGTCCGCTTCAAGAGAAGCGCCGGCATAGGTGGTAAGAATGGGGGAAATATCCTTGCTGGAGTCCATAAGGTCAAGCATGGTAATGGGGGATGCAAGGGGAACGATGGCCTTGGGAGGAGACTCAAGGTCTCTTATTGCGGAAAGAACAGAGGCACCGAGACCCTCTGTGGGGTACTCAGCCACGATACCGTAGCCGGTATAGGGTATACCGCCGAGATTCAGATTGATGGAGTGAGCCTTGTCTCTTACTGTTGAGGTACTGAATTTTACGCCCCACTCCTCAAGATACTCGTCAAGGTTGGGAGTTTTGCAGACAACGGGGTCTCTGAATACTACAAGAGAGCCGTAGTCAGAAAGGAAGTCGTCAAGCTTCTGTATCTCGCTGTCGTCACTGCCGGTGTCGGCACGGCTTGCAAAGTCGTAAAGAGGATTGTTGATAACGACTATTCTTGCATCGGGGGATATCTCCTCTGTTGAGAGGTCAAGAGTGCGTACCTCAAAGCCCGCATTCTCAAAGGTGGTCCAGAGAACGCTGCCCGCCGTTGCTCCCTGCTCACCGTGGGTGTTGGTGAAGTAGGCGATGGGCATATCGGATGCAGTCAGCTGAAGGATAGCTGAGGTTATCTTCATCTCGCCGTCGTAAGCAAAGACCCTGCCGGTCTCGGAGGAGAGCCTGTAAAATGCCTGGCGAGCGAAAACACGGAACTCGGTGCCGCTCTCGATAATGACGGAGTACTGATTTATATCAGATGCGTTTGAGGTCTTGTATTTTTCGATGGATGTAGGATTCTTGTATATATCCTTATACTCTATCGTAATATTGTCAAAGGCCTTTTCATATTCAAGCGCCGAGTAATATATATATCTCATGGAATTATTAGCGGTGAGAATGTCAGGCATTGCGCAGAAAATGATGTTGACGGGAGCGGTTACGTCGCTGAGCAGTTCCTTTGATGCATCGGACAGGGTATAAAGGTCGGTCATGGTCATATCCCCGGAGGGGCGGTACTTCTGATAAAGAGAAGAACCGATAATATTAAGAATAACTACCAGAACGATAACGATCACGGTAAAAACAAGAGAGAAGGTACCGTGGCGGAAGCGCTTGTTATGAAGTATATTAAGCTTGTTCATTTGTACGCCTCCTTATATCAGCCCCAACGGCGCTTGTCGAATATCCGTCCGGTGAGGAACAGGAACACGAAGGTTATCGACAGATAGTAGAGCACCGCGCTGTAATCGAAAATACCGTAGGTGAAGTAAGAGAATCTGGTGAAGATAGATATCCACTTTATTACCATTCGCAGGGGGTAAAAGGGAATAAGATCTGCGAGGAATCCGCTGACCAAAAGCACCAGGATCACGGCAACGGTGATAATAGCCGCCGCCAGCTGATTCTCGGTAAGAGAAGAAACGAATATGCCGATGGCGATAAATACGCTGCCCACAAGGATCAGCGCCACGTGGTTGCCGACGATGGATGCAACATTGGGGTCAGAGCCCTCAGCCGCAAACTTGAAAATGGTGTAGAAGTTAAGCGCAGAGACCAGAAGAGTGCCGGTGTACATTGTCATAGCGGCAAAGTACTTGCCTGCTACCATACCTGCTATAGATACGGGGGATGTAAGGAGCAGCTGCTCTGTGCGCATCTTCTTCTCCTCGGAGAAGGACTTCATGGTCAGAATGGGAATTATGATTATAAGAAGGAATATCAGGATGGTGAAGTACATCATGATATTACTGCCCTGGCCCAGCTGGATCGTGGTAAGGCAGAACACAGAGGAGGCAAGCATAAGGAATACGATCATAAAGACGTATCCTATGGGAGTGGTAAAGTATGACCGCATTTCGCGACGGTAGATAGCACCCATCAGTTTTCTCCTCCTTCCTCGACGGCAGCGGGCTTCTGTTTCTGCTGTCTCTGTCTCTTTCTGCGGTTATCGTCGCCACCGTTATCAACGAGAGATATGAATATATCTTCAAGATTCATGCCTACGCCCTCAAGACCGATAAGGGGCCAGCCCTTCTCAGCCAGAGTATAGAACAGATTCTTACGGATATCCACACCGGGCTCGCTCTCTATCATATAGGTAGTAGCGTCTCCGTCTCTCTCTGCCAGTTCCTCGGCATAGGTAATACCGGTCTTGGACTTGAGCATAGCCAGAACTTCCTTCCTGGGGCCGCAGATCTTGACGTTGAAGCGGCGGTTGTTCTGCATAGCGCGTGAGATATCCTCGGTCTTCTCGTCTGCGATGATCTTACCGTTGTTGATGATAACGATACGGTCGCAGACAGCCTGTACCTCGGGAAGGATGTGGGTACTGAGGATAACGGTATGGTCTCTGCCCAGAGTACGGATAAGGTTTCTGATCTCGATGATCTGCTTGGGGTCAAGACCGACAGTGGGCTCGTCAAAGATGATGATCTTGGGATTGCCGATAAGAGCCTGGGCGATACCTACACGCTGACGGTAACCCTTTGACAGGTTGCGTATAAGTCTCTTATACACGTCGGTGATCTTTACTACCTCGCATACCTCACGGAGATGCTTGTAGCGGTTGAGCTTACAGCCCTTGAGATCGTATACAAAGTTAAGATACTCCTCAACTGTCATATCAAGGTAAAGAGGGGGCTGCTCGGGAAGGAAGCCGATAAGCTCCTTGGCTTTCTTAGGCTCCTCCAGAATATCGATACCGTTTATAGTAACAGTACCGGAGGTAGAGGAGAGAAAGCCGGTGAGGATGTTCATGGTTGTGGATTTTCCGGCACCGTTAGGACCGAGAAAGCCCACGATCTCTCCTTCATTTACCGTGAAGCTGATATCGTCAAGGGCGTAGTTAGCGCCGTATCGCTTCACCAGGTTTTCTATCTTGATCATGATAAAGAATTCACATCGCGGTCGCCCGCGAGCCTTTCCTTAAAAAATTTCTTGGGTATAGAAATACAGAATAATTATAACACCAATATATAAACATTTCTTGAACATATAGAAAGGAAAACTAATTTTTTGTTCCAATTCCGACGCCGTAGGCACATGCTCCCCGAAAGTCCTGCCGGGTTTTGATTGCACAGAGGTTATCATATCAAGAAAAGATAAATATTTATTTACGCGGAAAGAGGATGTTAACCGACAAAAGAATAAAGACCAAACATAAAATGTGTATACAATCCTCTTGCACTACCTGTATATAATCATGCTGCACTGTACAGTCCTCGGCGGTCAGTAGGTCGCCTGAGATTTAATTTTGTATTTTACCCCGTATAACCTACGGATTTACGTTTT
>JAFQUL010000044.1 GCA_017408535.1 Clostridia bacterium | reverse complement strand
GCATACCCCAGATCTGATAACCGTATCCGAAGGCATTGAAGGTGACTACACCGAAGTCGTTATTAGAGACCCGCATAGCGGTAGCCTCCCGCATATAATCCTCACTGAGATACCTCTTGCCGTTAAACCTTCCTCCGTTCAGAAGAAAACGTGCGAAGATAAGCAGATCTCTCGCGGTACACATAATTCCCGAGTCCCCCCAGGAGTACCCTTCGGGGACCGTGAGACAATATGCCTCTCGGGAAAAACCTATTTCATCCAGCACTTTTTCTCTGAGATACTGTAAGAAGGGCTTACCTGTCAGCCTTTCCACGATCACCGTCAGCATAAATGAGCCGCAGCTGTCGTAATCAAACAGAGTACCCGGCAGCTTTGTTTGAGGATTCTCAAAATACGTTGCCGTGCGGTCGGCAGTATTCTGCCCGAACCAGTTATAGCCCGGCATCGTGGTCTCCATAGTCAGTAGCTCACGGACGGTAGAGCTGTGGGTAACGGCACCGTCTCTTGCCAGATAGTCGGGAAAAAACTTTGAGACATAGTCGTCAAGTGACAGCAGTCCGTCCTCCAGACAAAAGCCGATTGCCACCGCCACAAAAGTCTTTGAGGTGGAGTACATACGGTGCAGATAATCCTTATGAAACGGTGCGTAATAGCACTCGGAAAAAACAGCATCTCCTCTTGCAAGTATAACACTGTGGGCGGAGATATGATATTTATCAAGGGCATCGTAAAAACGGCTGACGCAGGCAGACGGGATGCCGGCCTCCTCAGGTGTACAAAAACGCATAAGTCACCCCTGTGGTTAAAATTGTATTTTTTGCTTTAGTATTTGTAATTTATTGCTTTTCTTATTGTTTTGTCGAGTGGATTAATGTATAATAAAAATAAAGAACAGTAAAAGGAAAGGAGAACAGCAATGCCGCAGGTTATATATGATATTACCCCGGATTTTTATATTGGAAAGGATGCGGGGAAGCTTGCTATGAACAATATGCATTACCACCGTTCCTATGAGCTTTACTACTGCTTCCGCGGTGAGAGAGAATATTTTATCGGCGATGAGTTTTACCGCATCGGAGAAGGCGATATCGTGCTGATCCCGGAAGAGATCATACACCGTACAGCGGGTAAATGGGCGACACGATTTTTGATCTGCTTTTCGGACACCTTTCTCCGCCGCTTTTTTTCGGAGGATATGATATCTGCCCTTCATATCTCCGATACGCTGGTATTCCATCCTGACGACGAGCTGCGTGACCGCATAGAGGCAGAGCTCAACGCAATGCTCGGCGAATATTCTGAAGGCAGTGAGGAGAATTTTCCGTCTCTGGCATCCCGCCTTGCTCGCCTACTGCTTGATATTGCGGCCGCACCCAAAAGCTATGTTCCATACTCTGACCGACGCATCGCACAAATTGTGCGGTATATCAACGATCATTACAGTGAGATAAACGATATCCAGCAGATAGCGGACCATTTTTTCATTTCAAAGTACCATCTTTGCCGTATTTTCAGCAAAAATCTCGGTATATCGCTGATATCTTATCTTAATACCATTAAGGTACGTGTGGCGGCGGAGCTGATGAAAAACGAAAAGCTGAAGCTTACCGATATCGCTACCCACTGCGGCTTTAATTCTTCATCCTACCTATGTAAGGTCTTCAGAGCTGAAAAAGGAGTCTCTCCCACAGTATATCGCAAAAACCTTAAGGGTAAATGATGGCTTTGCGGATTATTTCCTGTATGCACCGAGATATTTCTCGGTGTTTTTACACATGGTATCGAACAGCTCTTTCTTATCCGATTCACTGAGACCTTTAAGCATATTGAGCTTGGCAAACTTTTCGTATGCGTAAGAAAGATCAAGGCTGAATGCGGCATCAAGCACGGCTTCGTTCTCTCTGGCGGCACGGGATACCAAGGGATAAATGCTCTCGGGGATCTCACCTGCCGATACGGGAATAAGGGAGCCGTCACGGAAAACTGCGTTGCACTCCACTACAACACCACGGGGGAGATTGGAGATCTGACCGCGGTTAGGCATATTGATATTTGTGACCATAGTGTCAAGTCCAAGCAGAGCACGGATCTGCAGAGTACCCTCTTCCCCGGTCTCCACCGGCTTCAGCTCTTCCTCGCCTGATATCAGGCGCGCGCTTCTCTTGAGTCTGTTCTCCAGATCTTCTTTTCTCCAGCAAACGGGAGTCAGTGCGAACATCCACTTCTGATTGTCCTTGAGATAGTCCTCAAAATCCATAAACTCAGCAAGGTGTCTGTCACCGGCTGCAGCTACATAACCGTAGCGGCGGAAAAGATCCATTCTGACTCTCACGTCTGTGGAGAAAAAGTCGTTTTTCCAGTTGCCGAGACCGGTTTTATTATATCCGCTTTCATAGAATTTGTCAACAAAACGGCGGAACACCTCGAAAAGATCTCTGTTCTGATAGTGTGCTGAAGTAAACCAGGTGAAATGGTTAACTCCCACTACGTTTACTGCAATGTTCTGGCGGCGAATACCGGTGATACCCTCCATCTCTTCAAGTGCATTCATAAGAAGATCCTGAGTGCCGAACACCTCGTGACAGCAGCCGTAGGCACGTATTTCCGGGAATTCACGGTAGAGTGCACCGATGCTTACCGACATGGGGTTAGTATAGTTTATTACCCAGGCCTTGGGGCAGTATCTGCGGACGTTATCTGCTATCTCACGCATCATGGGCACTGTGCGAAGGGCACGTATAAAGCCGCCGGGACCGGCAGTATCACCAACAGACTGGTAGATGCCGTATTTTTCCGGAGCGTGAACATCGCTCTCCATTTCGTCAAAGGTACCGGGGAGAATGGAAATTATTACAAAATCTGCACCGGTCATCGCCTCTGCGGCAGTCTTTACCGCACGGTAGCTCCAGTTGTTACCGGGGAATTTGTTTCCTATGGTTTCGTTATGGCAGGCCGCCTCGTAATCGATATCGTACAGATAAACAGTACCCGACAGATCCTCTGTCTTTGCCAGATCGTTCATCAAGGTCCATGCCCAGCCTCTTGAGCCGCCGCCGATATACGCTATTTTCAGATCTTTTACGGAATTGTTCTTATATATCATAATAAACCTCCAAAAGTATTATATTTCAATTATATCAGTACACGTGTCATTTTTATAGCAAAATCTTGTCATTTCACTTATCAATTTGTAAAATATTGCGTATTTAGCCCATTGCCCCGGCAGAGCTTCCGGGCGAAGGATAAAGGAACTGTCGCATCGGAAATGTAACAGCACCGCCGGTCGTCATACGCAAAAGAAGCAGACCGGACGGTCTGCTTCTTTTCCTTAGAACGCAGTATAAAAATGTAACATACAATTTGCTTAAACCATATTCTTTAATTCTTCCGAAAGAGTTATGAATTTTTCCTCATCACATACGCTCTTAAATCCGGACAGCTGCTTGTTGCCAGTCAAAAAGCTTAGAACATTTTCCTTGACCCCATGTCTTTTTACTGTAAGTGTATCAAATAGCTCAACAAAATGCAGTTCTTCGTTTTGGAGGATGGAAAACCATTGTACAAAAGACTGTATGGATTTTTCCAGAGTTGCGTATCCGTCATTCTTACATCCGCACTCAAAGAAAGCCGATGCTAATTCAAGTTGATTGAAGGCATATCTGTATTTTAAGCAGATT
>JAFQUL010000043.1 GCA_017408535.1 Clostridia bacterium | reverse complement strand
TCTGATCCTTCCGAAAGCACCGAGAAGGGAAATAAATTCAAGATATCTGTCGCCCGGGATCTCTCCGCCCGAGCCGCAGGCCCACATATTCGGATACTTCTCTGCCAGCTCCTCGACGTATGAGTATATTTTCACGGGGGAGCTGTTAACGATAAAGTCAACACCGAGTCCGCCGAGTATCTTTAGCTTTCCGCCGTATGCGGCAAGATGTGCTTCCGCATCGCTTGTGGCAAACCAGGCAAGGTCACCTCTCGCGATAGCCTCCTCCGGTGTACCGTCCATACGGATTACCGGCAGCTTTCCCGACTTTGCACCGCCATAGACACAGAGACAGTCGGCGGAACCTTCTACGAGAGAGATATCCTCCTCGCTGTGGCAGATAACACCTACACCGAGATCAGGCTCGATTTTTTTGAATGCGAGGATATCACGGGGTATGACCGATTTTTCTTCTTCGGTAAAATCCTTCATATCAAGGAAGAAGATATCTGCACGGGTCCTGTCGGTACAGGATGCAAGAGTGGAAATACACTGCTCAGGGGTGCTCCACAGATTACCGCCGCGGCGCCATATAAGCGCTTCGGTAAGCTCTCTTGTTATGTATGGCTCAAATATTACGTTCTTTGTGGGTGTGCCGCAAAGAAAATCTATAAAGTACTTTTTGTTTTTTTCCATTTCTCACTCAATCCTGAAAATAATAAGGTGAGGGTATTATAACATATTTATTCAAACTCTGCAAGAGAATTTTTATCTTTGACCGCGGTTGACAAATTTATCAAGTATTGATATAATTACATGGTAAAGAATATCCCGTGATATTTACACCGTACCACGGTTTTTCCGGAGGTTTTTAAGTGAAAAAGGACGTAGTTGTTTTTAGAAGAGAAGGTACGTTTGCTGCTTGGCCGGCAGGCTTATACTGCTACAGCTGGGGCGATGAGATAATAGTTGCTTATCAGGTAGCGGTGCATAAGGATGGCAGGGGGCATACCCTTGACAGAGAGGCCGGCTGGACTGTATATCAGTCCCGTTCTCTTGACGGCGGAGTTACCTGGGAGGCGCCTACCGATACCCACCAAATGACTCCCGCTCCTTCTCATCAGGGAAGGGCACCCGAGCTTATACAGGAGTTTGAGGGAAGACTTGATTTTACCGATCCCGATCTTTGTCTCAGTTTTAATATGTCAGGCACAAAGAAGGACGACTACTCATGGTGGTTTTATTCTACCGACAGAGGGCACAACTGGAACGGTCCCTATGCTATACCTAAGATGGAGGGGTTTGACGTTCCTCTTAATATGAGAACACAGTACATCGTGGAGAACAAGGACGAGATACTCGTATTCGGCACATGTCAGCGTTCAAACGGTACAGAGGGCAGAGTATTCTGTGCAAAAATGTGTGACGGCGGCAGAAGAATGGAATTTCTTTCTTACGTCGGTGAGGAGCTTCCCACTACTGATGAATGCTATGAGATAATGCCTCAGGCCCGCCGCCGCAAGGACGGTACTCTCGTTTGCATTAACCGCCGCTTTGACTCAAGAAACAGAATGCACTATTTTGCTCTTGCTCAGTATATTTCAAAGGATAACGGTTTTACCTGGGAGTTTGATCAGCACGCCGTAGAGCATTACGGCGGAAACCCCGGCGCTCTTTCTATCATGGGCGACGGTACCTGGTCGCTGGTTTACGGCTACCGCAGAGTTCCCTTAGGTATAAGAGTTAAATACTCCGAGGATGAGGGCCGTACCTGGAGCGACGAGATCGTTCTCCGTGATGACGGCGGCTGCGGAGATCTCGGATATCCCCGCGCATCCGTCCGTGCTGACGGAAGTGTGGTCGTCTGCTACTACTTTAATGAGGGCAGAGAGACTATGCGCCACATCCAGGCATCAATATTCGATAAGGATTTCCTTCTCGGTAAATAATAGTAAACGCATATAAAAATATCCCTCGACAGGTTTCTGTCGGGGGATATTTTGCTTTATGTATAAATAATTTTAGAAGGTTATCTAACAAATCGTTAGATGCAAAATAGTGAGGGGCATGTTATCACAAGGAGAGTTCCTATTTATTTTATAACTTCAACCTTGTAATCATTTTTCCAGGTACACTCATCCCATCCATTTGTATCGGGGTCGTAGCAAACGGTAATATCGCCGTAGAATTCTCCATCGATCGGGTCTCCGCCAACCGTCTCTCCGCCAATTAGTTCAGGACAGTCACCCTTAAAGATTAATTTTATCGAACCGTAATTAAAGAAGACGTTTGGCTCTATCTTTTTGACAGAGGCGGGGATAATGACCTCGATATCAGACGTGGTAGCAAAAAATGCGTAGCCGTCTATTTCGGTATTTCCTTCCTCAAATATGATCTTTTTGAGAGAGGGAACGTCTGAAAATATCGGCTCTGAAAAGCCGTTAAGTCTGTCTGCTTTAGAAACAGTTATTGTTTTGATGGACGTACAATTGCCAAAGGCGCTGGGGCCAAAGGTTTTAAGGCTTTCAGTCAGTCTGATCTCCGTGAGAGACGTACAACCGTAAAAAGCTTTCTCATATATATATTCGAGAGTATATGGGAGCTTTACTGTACTGAGAGAGGTACAGCCGTTAAAGGCAAAATCACCGATGTGTGTAAGTATTGTTTCTGACAGATCTATTTCTTTAAGTGATACGCAGTTTTCAAAGGAGTTGTATCCGATGCTTTTAAGATTTTTTGATACCTTGACCTCTGTAAGAGAGGAGCAATCCATAAAGGCGTTTGAGCCTATAGAGGTAACGCTGTCCGGGATCACTACCGATTTTATACTGCTGCCTTGAAAGGCACCAACCATATCGGTAGCGGTTCTGCCGACGGAAAATATGATTTTTACCGGTAACCCATCTATTTCTGACGGGATAACTACCTTCTCAGATGTACCGACATATTTGGTTATAAGTATATAATCACCATTCTCCGATTTTTTGTATTCAAAATCGCTTGCAGGATTTTCCTTGACC
>JAFQUL010000042.1 GCA_017408535.1 Clostridia bacterium | reverse complement strand
GAAAAAACGCGAATAGCACCTACTTTTCCTGTGACCGATTACAGTACCGTTGTAGGCTCAAAGCTCATTGGCCACGGCATATCCGGTACTGTATGCTCCGAAAAAGAATCTGATATAAAGCCGGCAGATGTATATTTTCAGCCGGACGACAGTGAGTGCCGGGTAGAGATCGGAGACCATCTTTCTTTTGTTTCTCACATTAAGGAAGAAGAAAATTCCTTTATCGGCAGACGTGCCGCTGCTGCATCACTTATTTTCGCATTGATTGATGCTATAAACACCTCAGAAAGTGATAATACCGTTACTGCAGTATTTGCGGTGTGCAGTGTTCCGGGCGGCAGAGGACTTAAAACCGTTTGGTATACCGCTAAACCCGATAAAGCTATTGTTCTGAGAACTCTTGAAAGTGATAAAGATCATCCGCTGCTTCTCGCTAAGGACGGAATGGTCTTGTCAGATACCGAGATGTTCAAAAAAGCGTCTGATACGCTCAAAAAAGAAAATGCAGAGCATTCACTCAGTGCGATAACTGACACGAAGCGGGATTCCCTGTCTGTTAATCTTTCAGGAACAGGTATCCCCACGCTTTCCTTGGCTATGCCAGCAAAAGATATCGGTACAAATAACGAAAAAGTATCCGCATCAGCTGCCGAAAAAGTTTCTGCGGCTATAGCCAAATTGCTCAAAATAATCTACTGATTAACAAATAGAACGGAATTACAGTTATGATTTTTTCTGATAAAATACTCGAACTTTCGAAAAAAGCAGATGAGGCTCTTGGGCCTGTATACAAAACCATTGATGAAAAAGCAACAGTAAACACTGCCCGTGTTATGGATTCCTTTGCAAAGCACAAGGTAAGCGATTCTCTTTTCGGTGGTACCAGCGGTTACGGCTATGACGATCGCGGACGAGACACTCTCGATCTTATATACGCCGACCTGTTTGGAGCAGAATCAGCCTTTGTAAGACATAATATAGTCTCGGGCACACATGCACTGACAATTGCACTTTTTGGAATTCTCCGCCCCGGTGATATTCTTCTTTCGGTAACCGGAAAGCCATACGATACTCTCGATGAGGTCATTGGAAGTCACACAAAAAACGGTGACGGCTCTCTTGCTGATTTCGGCGTTGAATACAGAGAAGTAGCTATGACCGTGGACAGCCGCGTAGATTACCCTGCTGTCAAAAAAGCTATCGAGGACTGCGGAAATAAGCTTAAGGCGGTTTTCTTTCAGCGTTCAAAGGGCTATCTTAACAGAAAAACCCTTACAACAGCTGAAATGAAGGAACTTATAAGCTTTGTAAGATCACATACAGATGCATTTATAATTGCAGATAACTGTTACGGCGAGTTCGTTGACGTGTGCGAGCCATCATCCTACGGAGCAGACCTTGTTGTCGGCTCTCTCATCAAAAATCCCGGCGGCGGAATCGCCGAGTCCGGAGGATACATAGCCGGAAGCAAAAGAGCGGTAGAACTGGCATCATACAGACTTACCTCTGTTGGTGTCGGCTGTGAGGTAGGCGCTACACTCGGACAGAACAAGAGCCTCTACAAGGGTCTTTTCTACGCTCCGCACACCGTGGCACAGGCACTTAAAACCGCTCATTTTGCCGCATATATATTCGAGGCGCTGGGATATGAGGTTGAGCCCTCGCCCTTTGAGGAACGCGCTGATATTATTCAGGCTGTAAAGCTTAATGCACCTGAGCTGCTGTGTGCTTTCTGCCGCGGCATCCAGTACGGATCACCCGTTGACTCCTTTGTTACACCCGAGCCGTGGGATATGCCCGGATACAACGACCAGGTTATTATGGCAGCGGGAACCTTTGTTCAGGGCGCGTCCATCGAGCTTTCCGCAGACGGTCCTATGAGACCCCCGTATACTGTGTTTTTCCAGGGCGGACTTACGTATGAAAGCGGCAAGATCGGAATTATGTCTGCCGCAGAGGAACTGTTAAAGGAGCTTAACAAATAATAATGAAAAATAAAACTAAAGACAGATTGATAAAGATCGTCAGCAGCTTCGTCTTCTTCAGTTTTATTATACCGATCGTTTTTCTTATAATCAAGCTTATTACCTTTAACTACGACAGCGAGATATCAAGAAGCTACAGTGACTATGTGTTAATGCTGGTACAATGTGTTCTCGGTGTCATAGTTATGATATTACCCAGTATTATCACAAAAAAACTGCGGCTTGAAATACCTTCAACAATGTATCTTATTTATTGGGTGTTTCTGTACTGTGCAATTTTTCTCGGTGAAATACGTAACTTTTATTACCACGTTCCGCACTTTGATACGATCCTACACACATTCAGCGGAGCTATGTTGGGGGCACTTGGATTTTCCTTTATATCTCTTCTTAATAAAGAACCGAGGATCAATCTTATTCTCTCCCCTGCTTTTGTTGCGTTGTTTGCATTCTGCTTCGGAGTAACCTTTGGTGCACTGTGGGAAATATATGAATTTTCAGTTGACGGTATAATGGGTGTCAACATGCAGAAATTCGCTTCGAGTGACGGAACAGATCTTATTGGCCGTATGGCACTTGAGGATACAATGAAGGACATCATCGTTGATACGGTCGGTGCCTTTGCTTCCTCTCTTTTCGGATATGCAGCACTTAAGTATAAAAAGGGCTGGCTTGACAATTTGCTAATCAAGCGTGATACGGTGCAAGCAGAGAAAAATAATTAAACCGAATAAAACCCCTCTCCCCCAGAAACAATATAACAGAGGGGGGATATACATGAACGAGGATCAAAGTTTCCACGAATGTATGCCGATAGGGTTAGCTGTTTCTTTGGCCCAAAACATTGATGCGGTAAATAACTTTTCTCTGCTGTCAAAGCAAGAACGTGCGGCAGTGCTTGAAAAGGCGAGAAAAACAACTACAAAAGCGGAAATGATCACTATTGTAAGCGATATTGCAAACAAAAACAAGTAACCGGTATGTCCCGCAGAATGCGGGACATACCGGTCTCTTTTTTAGTCAAGCTCAGATATTATTTTTGCTATGGGACTGCTGTCGCGATCTACCGTAACTCTGTCAGCCACTTCCTTCAGCGTGTCAACGGCATTCTCCACAGCGTAACCAATATCAGCATACTTCACCATCTGAATATCGTTATCGTAATCGCCTACGGCAACAGTGGTGTGTATCGGAACCTCTGCCATATTTCTGAGCACGTTCATCATAGCACCCTTTCCGGCATCATGCGATACGACCTCCATACCCTCTGACCAGCTTCTGGCAAAGATGTATCTGTCTCCGTATTTTTTGTTCATACGCTCTACCCTGTGTCTGCCGACATCGGGATACGTGAAGATCAGCTTGAAGATTTCTTTTTCGGAGACGATTTTTTTCAGTTCTGAAAAATCTGTGCCTATAAGCTCTTCAGCAGAAAATCCGATCCCATCGTCCTCACCGTCAACAAACACATCCATGCCCCATATTTCGTCATCCTCAGTAACGATCTTTTTTGCATCGTCAACAACGCTGTCTTTGTTGCAAATAGGTCGGGAAAGAAGAACTTCTCCCGTATCCCTATGGCACAGAACAGTACCGTTAAGACAAATAACGTGAGTATTAGGGCTAAATCCCGGCTTATATCTTTCAAGATAATCATACCAGCGTCCGGTTGCCATCGTAAACAGACCGCCATTCTCCTGGAAATATCTTATTGCTTCTTCTGTTTCAGCCGAGATTCTTCTGTCTCTGTTCAAAAGTGTTCCGTCAAGGTCACTGCAAAATAAATATCCTGTAAATTTCCCCATAGTATCCTCAGATCAATCGTTTACAAATATCTTAGAATATGACTGAGCAATGTTAAGCACGTGGTCACCTATACGCTCAAAGTCAGTAAGAAGCTCAGAGAACAGCACACAAGCCTCTTCAGAGCAAAGCCCTTTGCGCATTCTATCAAGATGATCTTCTCTGTAAGTCTTTGTCATATCGTCGATCAGCTGCTCCATAGCGGCAATTTTGGAAAGCCACTCAGCAGAATCGGCATCTCTGTTAAGAACCTTATCAATAGCCTTTTTGGTAATAAGCTGCATCTCAATGATCTCTGTTCTTGCTTCTTCGGAGAAATTAATTGACTTTCTGTTGATGACCTCAATATAATCACTGATATTTACGGCATGGTCGCCGATACGCTCGGCATTACCGGAAATAAGGAAATATTCTTCGATCGAGGCAACGTTCTGTCCTCTGCCAGAGTCACCTGAAATTATCCTGGAAACAAATTGTGATATTTCCTTATTCATAGAGTCGAGCGTTTCCTCTGTCTCTTCAATGACCGGAAGAAGAGAGGTATCTTTATCAATAATGACCTGATAACAGCGATTTACATTCTCACCCGCAAGATATATCATATGCTCGATCTCTTTGCGAAGGATATCTGTATGAACAGCCGCAGCACCAAGCCCTGTACGTCCGCCTATTCGGTACTCGGCATTGAGGGAAGCAATGGAGAGCTCGCTTGCAGAAACAGTCTGCTTATCGTCCGGGAGTATTTTAACAGCGGCAGAAGCCAAAAGGCCTCCGAATGGAATAAGCAATACAGTAGTAACTATATTAAATACTGTATGCATATTAGCGATCTGTGCAGCAGGATCAGCAGTAACAGACTCCATAAATGAAGTAAGAGGAGTAAACATACAAAGTATCGTAAATACGAGCGTACCGATCACGTTGAACAAGAGGTGTATAACAGTTGTTCTTTTTGCACTCTTGTTTGCACCGATAGATGCGAGAACAGCAGTCACGCAGGTACCGATATTCTGACCGAACAGCACGTACACAGCGGTAGGAAGTGATATAACACCCGATACTGCAAGCGCCTGCAGGATACCGACAGAAGCAGAAGATGACTGAATAATTGCGGTAAAGGCAGCACCTACAAGTATACCGACAAGAGGGTTCGAGAAATTCTTAACGATATCAACAAACCACTCGGCTTCTCTTAGTGGGTTCATTGATGTGCTCATCATTTCCATACCGATGAACAGTATGCCGAGACCGGCCATGATCTTACCTATATGATGTACCTTCGGCATCTTAAGGAATACGATCAGAGCAACACCGAGAAATGCCACAAGCGGAGCAAAAAGACCTACATCAAGTGCAATAAGCTGACCGGTAACAGTAGTACCGATATTGGCCCCCATAATGATCCATACAGCTTGACGAAGTGTCATCATACCGGAGTTTACGAATCCAACAGCCATGACGGTGGTTGCCGAAGATGACTGAATGACTATAGTGATTCCGGCACCGACGATAATACCGAGAAATCTGTTGGAAGTAAGCTTCTCAAGTATTTTTTTCATTTTGTTACCGGCCGCTTCTTCAAGACCGTCACTCATCATCTGCATTCCGTAAAGGAAAAGTGCAAGACCACCGAGCAAACTCAAATAATTTCCTATCTGCATTCTTACCTCCAATTAATTTTTTTTACATCTTAAAGTTTCATTTCCTCTAAAATTGAACAGATGTCTCCAGCGCCCATTACTATTACGGCATCACCGTCTTTTACATTGCTTTTAAGGAAGCCGATAATTCCCTCATGATCGGGATAATACTTTGCTCCCGGTATCTCTTCTGCCAGCTTTTCAGAGGAAACACCCCACCTATTAGTTTCTCTGGCGGCAAAAATATCAGCAAATATAACATTAACTTTATAATCAGAGAAAGCAGAAATAAAACCATCGTAAAGCGTTGCGGTACGGGAATAGGTGTGTGGCTGATATACACACCAGACATTATTATATCCCATTTTTTCGACCGCCGAAAAAGTACTTCTTATCTCTTTGGGATGATGAGCATAGTCATCAAATACATCTGCCCCAAAATACTTTCCCCTGTATTCCATCCTGCGATGAACACCGGTAAACGAGGACAGACCCTTGATTATACCGTCTTTGCTGATACCGCAGGACGCGGCGGCTGCTGCGGCAGCCAGTGCATCTCTGACGTAATGCTCACCGGTTACGGAAAGATCAATATGACAGAAAAAATCATTCTTAAAGAGAAGGTCAAAGCCACACTTTCTGCCGCAATATTCTATATTGACCGCTCTGTAATCAACGTCCCCGGAATCCACACCGAAGGTTACTAAGTTACCTTTATACTCTGAGGCAACCGCTCTTACATCCGCATCATCAAAATTGAGTACAACAGTTCCACCGTCTCTGCATTTGTTTATAAACTTTGTAAATGAGGAACGAATATGCCCGATTCCGGAAAAATAGTCAAGGTGGTCAAGATCTATATTAAGAACAATGGCAACAGAAGGATAAAATTCAAGAAAAGAATCCTTGTATTCACAGGCCTCAAACACAAGATTGTCAAGACCGCCCTCTCTGTATGAGCTTTCTATTCCTTTGAGCTCAGCACCTGACAACACAGTGGGGTCGGCACCGCCGTACTCAAAAACAGAGGCTACCATAGCGGTAGTGGTACTCTTACCGTGCATTCCGGATATACCGATCCTCTCACGGTAACCACTCATTATATACCCCATATAATCAGCACGGGAAATAACGGGGATCTGAAGCTCCTGCGCCCGCAGATATTCGGGATTATCCTCGCTGATAGCTACTGTGTAAACAAGAGCACCGTATCCAGAAAGATGCTCCGGATCAAGCTCGTAAAAAACCTCTATTCCCGCCTTTTCAAGCTTTTCGGTAATTCCGCTCCTCGTCCGATCGTAACCGCCTGCCCTGAGTCCCTGAGCGACCGTCATTCTGGCAAGAGCGGACATATTTATTCCGCCTATACCGAGGAAATATATGCTTTTAACGTCACGGAGAAGCTCTCTTATCTTTTCTTTTCCGTACGCGGTATTTCCAAGTGACAAAACAATCTCACCTTTCTCCTGTTATCGTTACCCGTTTTATGATCAGGCTACTTAAATGTTTATGTTTTTTATCAAAAAATAATCAAGAAAAAATCACATAACGGTAGGTATAATTTTCACAAAAATACTATAGAATATATCTTGCAAGGAAATGAATAAAACAATGCTTTTTCGGACAGCTTTGATCAGGAGGGAATTAAATTGACAATAACCGATATCAAAATCCGAAAGATGTTTAGTGATGGACCGATGAAAGCCATCGTATCCGTAACTTTTGACGACCAGCTGGCTGTTCACGATATAAAGGTAATCAACGCACGTGACAAGCTTTTTATCGTAATGCCGAGCAGAAAGAATCCAGACGCTACCTACCGCGATATCGTTCATCCCATCAATGCGGACTTCCGCAGTATGCTGGAAAGCTCCGTGCTTGAAGCGTATGAAACTGCCCTCGCTGAAGCAGATGCAGTTGAAGAGGAAAGCATTGCTCTGGTATAAAAACAATAAAATACTGTTTTAGAAAGCTCTGCCGCTCTGTGTACGGCAGAGTTTTTATTTTTCCGAATTCTTTTTATTTTTTTCTTTTTCCTTGTTTTTTTCCTTTTGCTTAGGATTTTCTTCGGTTACAGCGGGTCTGACCTCACTGATTGTATTTTGCGCATACATCTTAAAAGAAAATGCATTCGCCAGTGCTGACAAGACGATATGCGCACTTGAAAGAGACCCGTCACCCGCAGAAAGGAATTCCCCGCCGAAGGTATGTCTTAATGCCCCCTCTATCTCATCACAAAAAAGATCATAAGCCTCCTCAGGGGTATATTCATCGAGCAAAATATCAAGCACTGCTTTGATCTCTGACATACTGAGTATACGCTTGCCCACACAAATAATATGCAGATAAGCAAGATGGAGTCGGGAATATCTCTTCTTTTCCGGAGGCGGAATGAGCTTGTTTTTTACATAATTGTTGATCATGGTAGGTGTGATGACGACAGAAGTTTTCTGTCCGTCATCTTCTTTTTTACTGTCTGTTTCTTCCCCAAACAAACCGAGGTTTTTTTCGAGGATGCACAGCACCTGGTCCATGTAAAGCTCAAGCTCCGGAAGTTCTCTCCATCGCGGACAGCGGAAAGATAAATATCGTTCACTATGCGACATAATTATGTCCTCCGTAGTTATTCCACAAATTGATTATATCATTTAAGAACATCAAAGTCAATGAATTGAGGAGACCGCAATGGCAATGTTATCTTCTCCATGTTCTCAGTGAGAAAAGAGCAAACATCGGGAACAGTTCGAGTCGTCCGAACAGCATATCAAAGGAAAAGACGAGCTTTGAGAAAAGGCTGTAGCTTCCAAAATTTCCTGTTGCGCCAACCATCTCAAGGCCGGGACCGATATTATTGACGGTAGCAATAACGCCTGACACATTGCTGACAGTATCAAAGCCGTCAAAAGATACCAAAACTACAGATACAATGATCACGATAACGTATAAAACAAAATAGGAACAAATATTACGGACCATTCCTTCGCTTACTGTTTTTCCGTTATACCTTACAGTGCTGACTGCATTAGGTTTTGCCGCGTGGCGGATCTCTCTCACCGCAATTTTACCGAGAAGTATAAATCTTGAAACCTTAAGACCTCCGCCGGTACTTCCCTCGCAAGCGCCGATGCACATAACGATAAGCATAATAATTCTCGAGAGTTCAGGCCACAAATTAAAGTCCATTGTGGAAAATCCGGTAGTAGTCATAACGCTGGACACTTGGAAAAACGCACCGCGGAAGGCTTCTCCTATTCCGGAACAGGTATTTGCTATATTCATTGCTATCGTGACAGTAGCAACCAGCATGATTATTACGTATGCCCTCAGCTCCTCACTTTTAAGCACTTCCTTGAATCTGCGGGCAATGATAAGATAATAACAGCTGAAATTCACTCCGAATAAAGCCATAAATATTGCGACAACTATTTGAGCTGCAGGAGAAAAGCCGGCAAAAGAATTATTGTATATTCCAAATCCGCCTGTTCCGGCAGTTGACAAGGTCATAGTAACTGACTCAAAAACATCCAAACCGCAAAACAGAAGGATCACAAACTCGATAGCGGTCAAAGCTATATATATGGTATAAAGGATCTTTGCCGTCCCGCGTGAGCTGGGAACAAGCTTAGAAACCTCAGCGCCCGGGCTTTCTGCACGGAGAAGATATATGTTTCCGCCGCCGCTGGCAAGCTTCACCGCCGCCATAACGAAGACAAGGACTCCCATACCGCCTATCCAGTGCGAAAAACTGCGCCAGAACTGAGATGCATGGCTGAGCTTCTCAACATCTGACAGGACACTCGCACCGGTGGTAGTAAATCCGGAGACCATCTCGAAAAAAGCATCGATGTAAGTGGGAAACTCACCCGAAAGACTAAACGGGATAGCACCGAAAAGGCTCATAACTATCCATCCGAGAGAAACGGTCAAAAGTCCCTCACGGGTGAAGATCATTCTGTCCTTGGTCTTAATGCGGCTAACAATAAAGCCGACCGCAATAAGCACAAGAGCAGTGATCAGATAATATTTAAGGATTTCCTCTCTGTAAATCAAAGAAACGAGAGCAGGAAACAGCATAAGGATTCCCTCAAAGAAGACAAGCAGACCGAGGGAATACACGATCATTCTTCTGTTCATATCTTACTCCGTGATATCCTCGAGATTATCAAGTCCCATACGGGTAGTGACAACTATTACCGTATCTCCGGCTTCAAGTGCGTCAGAACCGCGGGGGATGATGATCTTTCCCTTTCGGTTTATACCCGCAAGAATAACGTCATTTGAAATACTGAGATCCTTGAGAGTAATTCCGACAAGTGAACTTTCCTCGGTTACCATAAGCTCCAGTGCCTCTGCCTTGCCGTCTGCCAGCTTATAAAGAGTCAGTACGTTGCTGCCCTCTGAATTCTGCTTGGCTCTTACATACTGAAGGATAAGGTTAGCGGCTATTTTCTTAGGTGTAACGATACTGTCAAGACCGAGAGATCGTCCGAGATAAGTAAGCTCAGACCGGCTGACCTTGGTTATGGTTTTTATATCCTCACATACGCTGTTGGCATACATGGATGCAATAATATTTTCTTCGTCAATGCCGGTCATACAGCAAAGGGCATCCTTGTCCCTGAGACCCTCCTCAGCAAGTATCTGCTGATCGGTACCGTCACCGTTTATAACATTAACATTGGGCAGAAGATCGGATATCTCTTCCGCAACACCTTTGTTGATCTCAATTATTGTAATATTGAGCCGTTCCTTGCGAAGCTGCTCCGCGAGATAATACGAGGTTCTTCCTCCGCCGATTATTATTATATCACGTACCGTCGTTGTACGTATTCCCACCTCTCTGAAAAATGCACTGAGGCGATCGGGAGATGAAACGAGGAAAAGCTCGTCCCCATCACTAAAGATAAAATCACCGTAAGGAATTATAACTCGGTCTTCTCTTAAAACAGCACATACAAGGACGGGATTTTTCAGCCGTGAGAAAACGGAATTAACGGTCCTTCCGCAGAGAGGATCCGAATCCTTGAGCACATACTGGATCATCTCCACCTTTCCCTTTGCAAAGGGTTCAACATTCTTTGCAAGAGGAAATCTGAGTATTCTGGCAATTTCTCGCGCGGTCTCCATCTCCGGATTTATGCACATAGAAAGGCCGAGATCATCACGAACTATATAAATTCCCTCACGGTATTCGGGATTTCTGGCCCTTGCGATAGTACTTTTTGCACCCAGCTTCTTACTGAGAAGACATGCCATCAGATTTATCTCATCATTGCCGGTAAAAGCTATAAGCAGGTCAGCCTCACTGATATTTGCCTCAAGAAGCACCCTAAAATCAGTAGCGCTGCCTACAACGCCGCCGATATCGTGAAGTCCCAGCGCGGAATCCACTTTTTTTGCGTCTGTATCTATTACAGTGACGGAATGTCCTTCTGATGAAAGCTGTTCAACTACTTCAAGTCCAACCTTACCAAGGCCGGCAACAACTATATTCATGCTTATCCTCCGATATACGTAACTTTTTACTGTTACAAGTCAATTAATAATCTAACGAAACCGCAAGTATATTAAAACGTCAGCTCTGCTACAACCGGAAAATGGTCTGACGGTAAAACGCCGTCCACCGATGTCTCCACAGCAGATGCACAAAGAACGCCGATATCAGGGCTTATGAGAATATAATCAAGAACACTTCCCTTTTCGGCGGTCTTACCCTTAAACAGATGAAAGGTAAAATAACCGTTATCAAGTTTATCCTCAAGCTTTGCGATACCTTCTTTTACAGCGTCCCGCAAAACCGTTTTGCCACGGTTAAGCAAAACAGTAAGAGGATTACTGTCCGGTGATGAATTCAGATCCCCCATAACAACAGTGGGGATTCTTTTTCCGACACGGTCAAGCTTGTCCTTAATAAGCCGTGAAGCAAATTCTCTGGCGCCGGGTGACCTGTGATCATAGTGAGTATTAAGGATATTAATACAGTCACCGTTAACACCCCTGAGTCTGACATTGGTGCATATACGGGGATAAAATGCACCGGCCAGACGACTACCGACCTTGCCCGGCTTGTCGGAAAGCCAGAACGTCTCTTCCTCTTCTACCGTGAACTTATCACGCTTTACAAGAATATCGTTATGCTCAGACAAAAGTCCGCCGCACCTTGGACGGCCAACAAAGCGGTATTCCGGAAGGTGGCTCTCTATATCCCTTTTCATTTTGGGCGTAAGCTCCTGAACACCGAGCACGTCGGCACCTATGCTGCGAATTATTTCAATAACGGCATTTTTTCTGTGCTTCCAGCGTCTTTTACCGTCACAGTAACAATCACGCCTGAGATTGAAGGTTGCGGCAATAAAGCTGCTCTTTTCTTTCATAAAAATTGTAATCTATTTTTTCTTAAAGTACTGTATCACAGTATATACAATGTCCGTTTTCTCCGGACGACTCTCCGCCGATAAGCTTGGGCAGATACTTTTCGTGATTTGAGATACAGCGGGGATTAGGGCAGTATCTGTAGCCTGCCGCCTCGTATACGGGATGACTCCTCACCTTCTTGTTCTTGAGAAGATCAAGAACAAGAGCCATACGCATATACATACCGTTCTCTGCCTGCTCAAAATACATTGCACGGGGATCGTCATCAACGTCATAGTCGATCTCATCTACCTTAGGCAGGGGATGAAGGATAAGAAGATCCTTTTTTGCTCTCTCAAGCTTCTTTTTAGTGAGAACAAAGACTCCCGACTGCTGTTCATACTGCTCAATACTACGGAAACGCTCTTTCTGTATTCTTGTCATATAAAGCACGTCAAGATAAGGAATAACCTCCTCGAGATCCTGTGTCTCAGTATACTTTATACCATTCAGAACTATCTGTGCCTTAAGGTATTCCGGTATGCTGAGCTCAGCCGTAGATATAAGAATGATCTCTTTAACGGAATATCTGAGAAGAACATTTATAAGAGAATGAACTGTTCTGCCGTTAAGAAGGTCACCGCAAAGACCCACGGTAAGACCGTCCGGCGTACCTTTACTGAGATAGATGGTAAACAGGTCGGTCAGGGTCTGGGTAGGGTGCTGGTGACCGCCGTCACCGGCATTTATAACCGGAGTACGGCTATAAAGAGATGCCGCATAAGCCGCACCCTCAACAGGATGACGGATAACGGTTATATCAGAGTAACCGGATACTATCTTTACTGTATCTCTGAGGCTCTCTCCCTTTGAAACAGAGCTACTGGATGCATCGGAAAAGCCGATGACCTTTCCTCCCAGTCTGAGCATTGCCGTCTGGAAGGACAGCTGTGTTCTTGTACTGGGCTCATAAAAAAGTGTAGCCATTATCTTGGTCCTGCAAGCGTCACAGTAATCATCAAGATTATCCTTGATCTGCTCTGCGGAAAGGCAAAGCTCTTTTATTTCTTCAACAGAATAGTCGCGTGAATCGATCAGATGTCTTGTTCTCATTTCTTTTCCTTTCGGGTCATATCTTACTGAGCAGACGGCAAAGCTCCTCTGCGCATTTTTCGGGTTGTTCGTTGTAAATTTCTGTATGAGCGGTCATGCTGTACACGGTCTCTCTTGTCTTCAGCAGCTCTTTGTACTTATTTATATCACCGTAGATCGGAGGACGTCTGAGCACCTCTTCATTCAGTGTTACGCTGTCGGGATCACGTTTGATCCACACGTTGTAGGTTTTTTCTTTAAGCACCTTGCGTGTTTTCTCATACGTAGGCGCACCGCCGCCGCAAGCGATCACTGTTCCGCCGTTAGATACTTCGGCTTCGGCTATATCAGAAAGATATTTTGCCTCAAGCTCTCTGAAAAACATCTCACCGTTTTCGCTGAATATATCCGGAATACTTCTTCCCTCTCCTTCTGAGATCGCCTCATCAAGATCAATGAATCTGTACCCCAGCATCTCTGCGGCTATTCTGCCGACAGTACTCTTGCCGCAACCTGTCATACCGATAAGCGAAAGTGTTTTATTATCTGCCATTTTGTCCTTCTCCTGTGTTCAGCTGTGACCTTATATAATCTCGGTAAAGAATAGAATATACCGAAACTGTTTTATATTCACCGTTGACATAGATGGCTGACCGCAGTATTCCCTCGTGGGACATACCGCATTTCTCCATAACACGTCCGCTTGAATCGTTTCCGATCATGTGCCGTGCCTCAATACGGTTCAGGTCAAGTTCAATAAAGCCGAGACGTATTACCATACTGACCGCCTCTGTTGCGTACCCCATATTCCAGTATGCGGGATTAATAACGTAGCCTATCTCTGCCGAGTTGTTATTCTTGTCAAAATAATTAAACCCGCAGGTACCGATCATCTTTCCTGAATCCTTCAGCTCAAGAGCCCAGTCAAAGAAATCGTTTTCTCTGTATTTTTTCTCCACGTATCTGAGGTAGTCATAGGTGTAACCCGAGTCGGTGTGTGGACGCCACAAAAGATATTTCGTGACCTCTTCCCTTTTTGAGTACTCGAACATATCGCTGTAATCGCTTCGTTTAAGAGGTCTTAGTATAAGCCTCTCCGAGGCAATACGCGGCATAGGGCTAAAAAAACTGCGTATCTTTTCGTCTGTAAGCAATACCGTCACCCGCCAATATTGAAGTCAGGTCCGGTAAGAATACTTGCAAGGGCAGAATCAGCACCGAGAATAACTGTTTTTTCACCGCCGGAAAGAGATGCCTTCAGTGCATCGAGAGCGATAATAAACTCGTAAAATTCCTTTTTATCTTCCGTGTTAAAGGCTTCGGCCAAAAGCTTCATATATTCCTGCTCACCCTCTGCCTCAAGCTGTGCGGCGGTGGCGGATGCGTTGGAGACGATAATATTTACCTCTCTGTCAACGTCATTGGTTATCTTTGATGCTTCAAGCTCACCGTCAGCACGGTACTTCTCCGCCATCTGGTTTCTCTCTGAGATCATACGGTTGTATACCGCTTCCTCGTTATCCTCGGGGAGATCAAGGCGCTTGACCTTAACGTCAACTATCTCGATTCCGTAGGAAAGAGCGACCTCAGATACACCCTCGGTTATCTGCTTATATATCTCGTTACGCTCTCCGCCGTCATCCTGGTTTATTATCTTGTTCTGTTCAAGAGTACCCATAACGTTCTTGAGCGAGTTATACGCAACTGCATCAAGGCGCTTCTCCGCCTCACCGATAGAGCCGAGAGTCTTGATAAAGGTAAGGGGATCATCGATAGACCAAAGAACATAGCTGTCGACTGTCATATTCTTCTTGTCGGCAGTAAGCACCTCTGACGGAGGAATATCATAATGCTGAATGGTACGGGGCAAAACACGTACAGAGTCGATAAAAGGAAGTTTGAAATGGATACCGGCCTCGTCAACGGTGTTGATGACCTTTGAAAATCTGAGTACGCAGGCATACTCATTCTCGGCAACCGAATAGAACGCGGAGAATGCACATATTATAAGAACCACCGCAACAACTATGACAAAAAATAAAGTTACTGCCTTTTTCATTATTCAGCACCTCCTGTTCCTTGTACGAAATTATCTATCGGCAAAAGCTTCTGAGTTGTACCGTCCGAGCAATCGATATATATCTTAACTCCCGAAAGGACATCGCTTATCGCCTCATAATACATTCTGACCCTGGTTATGCCGGGGTTGTTTTTGTATTCGTTATACATCGCTTCAAAACGGGCTATGGTTTTTGTAGCCTCGTTTATTCTGTTCTGCTTGAGATACTCTGCATTCTGTATCAGCTTGTCCGCCTCGGCATTAGCCTTGGGGATCTCTGCATTCTGATAAGCTTTAGCCTTGTTTACCGCGGTTTCAGCTATCTGCTTAGCTGTTTCAACCGCCTTAAAGGCTTCGTTTACCGCTTCTGTGGGCGGTTCGGCATCCTGGATCTTGACGTCAGAGATCATAAGACCGATATCATATACCTCAAGCTCTGCCGCTACCAGCTCTTTGACTCTTGTCTGTATCTCATTCTTGCCGGTAGTAAGTATCTTGTCTACCTCCTCAGAGCCGATAACGTTTCTGATCTGGCTCTGAATGAGGTTTGTAAGTATCTCCTCGGGTGAATCCGAGCTGTAAAGATATTTTGCAGGATCGGACACTTTATATTCTATAAAAAAGTCGACGTTTACTATGTTATAGTCGCCAGTGATCATCTTGCTCTCTTTTTCATAGGTTTCAAATCCCATACCGTCGGGAGTACTCCTGTAGCCAAGCTCTATCTTACGGAATACGTTAACGTCTACCTTCTCGACCTTCTGTATACCGAAAGGCAGCTTAAAATGCATTCCTGCAGAGTTGATTGATGTCACCTTGCCGAAGGTGGTAACTACCGCCTGCTGTTTGTCATTTACAGTATACCAGCAGGTCGAGGCTATCCAGATAAAGATAATGAGAAGCACCGCAATAACGGTAGCTGTCTTTATCTTTTTAGGACTGAAGCCGGAAACGTCGATTTTCTTGATATCCATTGATACCCTCCTGTTTTACTCGAAAAACGTATGAAGACGTATATATAATTATACATCAGATATTATACTCCAAGATGACGTTTTTTTCAAGCAGTTTTACATAAAATCGTGACCTATAGTAAAGATATTATTTATGTTAACTTTTTTCATATTTTTAATTGCTTTAGGCAGTTTATTGTGGTATAATATCCTGTAATACAAACATCAGATCACCGATCATTCCGGGAGGAGACCGTAGCATGAAGACCAGAATTGCATTTATAGGTGTCGGAAATATGGCAGGAGCAATACTCGGCGGAATAGTTGCCGCAGGAAGCTTTAGCCCCTCTAACATAACTCTTTTCGACAAAAACGCTTCTCAGTACGAAAAATACGCAGAATACCCCTTCACTATTGCTTCAACTGCCGCAGAAGCAGTTAAGGCTGCTGATTATATCGTTTTGGCAGTAAAGCCACAGAACTACAGAGACGTTCTCTGTGAGATAAAGGATGCAGGGATATCCACTGACGGTAAGGTATTCATTTCTCTTGCCGCAGGTATCTCCACCGACACGATAGAAAAATGTCTTGGGTGCAGAGCGGCTATTGTGAGAACTATGCCCAATACCCCAATGCTGGTAGGCTTTGGTGTCACTGCCCTTTGTCCGAATGACCTTGTTTCGGACGAGGATTTTGAAACTGTACGCAGTCTCTTTGCATCAAGAGGAACAGCTTTTATTCTCTCTGAAGACAAGATGAACTCCGTTATATCTGTTACCGGTTCATCTCCCGCATATATATACAAAATGATAGAGGCTCTTTACGAGGGTGCGATAGCCGAGGGCATGGATGAGAGCGGTATGCTCGACATAATATGCGATACCGTAATAGGCTCTGCACAGATGGTAAAGACCTCCGGCAAAACACCGAGCGAGCTGATCAGAATGGTCACCTCACCTAAGGGCACGACCGAAAAAGCAATGATCGCTCTGGAGGAGCACGGTTTTTCCGACGGTATCAAGGATGCTATGCACCGCTGTACCCTTCGTGCAGAGGAGCTTGCAAAAGAATTTTCAGACTGTATCTGAGCAAAGGTAAGTAATAATAATACTTCCTCCCAAATAGAATTTTAAGGAAATATCAATTTCTGTTGGGAGGTATAAAAATGAACGCCGTAAAAGAAACCGCAAGGGGATATTTTTCTCCGTCTTCCCATTCCCACGCCAATAGCGTGAGTACAACAGTCGCCTTTGTGTGCTTTGTCATCCTTTCCTTTTTTCTCGGAACGGCGGCAAGCGCACTGTTTGATCTGGCATCAAACCCTATGGCAAGAACGGTGGTTGACAGGTATCTCTCCTATGAGCTGCCGGAGGGTGCGGCAGGTGTCACCGGCGGTTTTATGTCGATAATACAGACGGATATCACTCTTATCCTGCTTATATTTCTTTTCGGACTGTGCGTATTCCCTCTTATCGGTCTTTTGCCGATACTGTTTTACAGGGGGTTAACCGCAGGGATCGCCGTAGGTATAAGCATCAGCTCCGGTTATATCACACCTGCATCTGCAGTACCGGTCCTAATGCTTGCCGTCACGCTTCTTCTGCCCCTTTCAGCCATGTCAATATCAGCGTCAGCCGCTTTTCGTTTTTCACACGAGCTAAAAAGATCCGGCTGTTCACCCGGGCATATACTGTCATCGGGAATGCTGAAAAAATATATTTTTATCGCAGCGGTTGCCGTCGGTATTTTAGCGGTAAGCGCAGGAGTTCAGCTTCTGTATTACCGTATATTTTAGATAAACAAAACCATACTCTCTCAGCAAAGGAAGGATAAAAAATTGGCAAAGGAAAAATTCAATCTGTTCAATATGTTTTACCGTCCGGGAAAAGACGGTAAGGGAGTAAAAAAGGAAAAACAGCGCCCTCTTAACTTTATCAACTTTTTTATGACTCTGCCGAGACGTTTCGGAAAGCTCGTCTCACTTAACCTGGTTATAATTTTCGGAAACTTCCCGCTTATTTTTCCGCTCCTTGCGGCTACCGGATATTTCAGTACTCTCAGGACCGGTCCTGCTTACGATATGTTCGGCACGGTATACAGTCTGATGAAGCACCAGCCCTCCCCTGCCGTATCCTCACTTTGGGGTATATACGGTGTCCAGGTGGAATCGCATCTTCCAAATACCACTACCATGGTGCTCTACGTTCTCGGCCTTCTCTCGCTCTTGCTCCTCGGTCCTATATGTACAGGATGTGCATACGTTACGAGGAACCTTGTAAGAGGTGAGTCGGTGTCTGTTCTCTCTGACTTTTTCTATGCAATAAAGAGAAACTTCAGACAGGGATTTATTCTCGGTCTGATAGATGCCTTTCTTTCCGTAATGCTCGTATGGGATATACTGTTCTTCTACAGTAATTCCGCGACAGGCGGTATGATAGGTATGATGTTTATCCTTTCTCTCTGTATGGCGGTCATATACTTCTTCATGCGTTTCTATATGTACCAGATACTCGTTACATTTGAGCTCAGCATCTTCAAGATACTGAAGAACTCACTTATCTTCTCATTTCTCGGTATCTGGAGAAACCTCGTTGCAACACTCGGCATGGTCGCGATCATCATTCTGACCTATTCCTTCCTTGCCGTTTACCTTCCTCTGGCACTGGCAGTCGTGGTCATCTGCGGTCTTTCCCTTTGCGTTTATCTGGCGGCATACGCCGCATATCCCAAGGTAAAGGAATATATGATCGACCCCTACTACAAGGAAGAGGAATACAGTTATTTCAACGAAGGCGACGATGAAGAAGATCCCGGCGAGCCTATTTGCCGTGATGATGCTTAATTTTTTGAACAAATAAACCGGGGTAGCGGAAGAAGTCCGTTACCCCGGTTTTGTTTTAATATATTTGAATGTTACACCGTACTCCCTCACGAATGGAACAAACCGGTAAAGATTCCCTCTCTGAGAAAGGCAGCGATAAAGCCGACGGAGGGTGGCCCCATAGAGCGACGGGAGGTTAATTCTGTATTTTAATCTTCAGAACCTCGGGAGTATTGAATTACCGTTGGTAATTCTTGCCCCTCCCCTACCGGGTTTATTCGAAATTTGAAGATATATATCAAACTTGTAGGGACAGGCGTCCCCGACTGTCCGAGGTTCTACAGGGTAAAATACAGAATTAAACCCTAACACGGGAGCATTGAATTGCCGTTGGCAATTTCTGAATGCTCCCCTACAGATTTGATCGCGTTTTAGAGATATACATCATACCCGGAGCGGTTATTAACCATCCGAGGTTTGAGGGTGCATATAAATAACTATAACTCGAGAACTTCAGTTGCACCTTCTTACGAAAATTCTCTCAGTTTTCTCCCAACACCTGTTTCGCATACGCCAATACGAAAATTTTCCCGTAACGAGATTAAACAATGCAAGTAGGTTTGGTGAGGTAAAATACAGAATTAAATTCCGAGCAACCTGCTGACCGCCGAGGACGTCGGTCCCTACAAATTTGATGTATACCCTCAAAATGTGCTCAAATACGTGAGTAAGCCCCACCACCGTGAAAGGCTATGTCGGAGTTACCCAGACGTCAGACGTTTTTCGTCCGACAAAACACCTCGGTAGATCAAGAAAATCTATCGAGGTGTTTTAAACGTATTAAATTGTCATTATGCCGATTTCTGTATTTTACCGTTTTTCCTGATTTGTATTTTTATTATTTAATGCTTTCGGCTATTTTGATCAGTTCGTTTTTTTCTATAACACCGCTTACAAGCACAGTATATACACTGTTGCCAAACATGATAGTTCCGTTTTTTTCTGAATCATAGTAAAGAATATACGCATCGTTACCATTTACAGTAATTTTATCGCATTCAGCTTTCTCGATACTTGAAAAAATTTCGGTAGTACCGGATGTTGCTAAATAGAAATTCAGATATTCGCCGATTTTATTATAGTACGTATAATTTCTATATGTGCTACTTTCATCAGCTCCCATAAGTTCAAACCCATCGGGAATATAGCCTATTTCAAACTTGTATATGTCATTGACCTCTTGATCTTGTTCTTCCTCCCCGTTGCTATCCTTTTCCCTTATATTTACTGCTATCTTAATTAATTCATCTTTTTCTACTCATCCAGTGATGCTGACAAAATATGCACTGTTGCCGCACATAATTGTCCCGGTTTTCTCCTGTTTATTATAGAAAATATAAGCGTCGGTACCGTTCAGTTTTATTTGATCATATTCAGCAGAATCATCATAACCTAACCAATATTCAGACCATTCGGATAAACAAAAGTCAATAATTAAATATTCATCAGGTTCATTAACATTAGTGTAAATGTAATTTCTTAAACTTACATCCTCCTGACTTTGAGAAAGTTCAAATCCATCGGGGATATGGCCTATTTCCAGATCATATATGTCCTTGATCTCTGTAACCGGTTCCGGTTCTTTATCAGCAGGTACTGTATCCGTTGTTCCGTCGATTTGTGCTGTATCCTCCGGTATCTTAGAAAAATCGATTTGAATATATG
>JAFQUL010000041.1 GCA_017408535.1 Clostridia bacterium | reverse complement strand
GAGTCAACAAAATCAAGAGAATCAAACTCTGCCGAGCCGTGCATACCACAGCTGGTAGCGTTTATCAGCACGTGGCAATCGGCGGTATATTTATCGGCATCCGAAATGGCTCCGGTCACGATCTCTGTTTCACATCCGCAGCTTCTCAGCATTTCCACCACCGGCTCAAGAGATGAGATGGTACGGTTAAGTACCGTGAGCTTCTTTACACCCTCTCTGCAGAGAGAAAGCGCTATGCTTCTTGCAGCTCCGCCCGCACCAAGCAGGATAACGTTTCTGCCGGTGACCTCGCCGCCCTTTTCTCTTATAGCGGCCACCATTCCCGCACCGTCGGTGGTGATGCCGCTGAAACTTCCGTCAGCCTCTATTCTCACACTGTTTACCGATCTGAGTATCTCTGCTTCAACTGATATATTCTTGCAAAGTCCTGCCATCTCAGTTTTAAGAGGCATGGTACAGTTGAATCCGTCCCTCTTTTCACTGACAAGGAGTTTGACCGTTTCCTTCAGCTCATCCTCGCCGCAATCTATACGGTCACAGTCGGCACTGTCCCCGTGAAAAGCGGAAATAAGTGCCATAAGAGGCGGAGTAAGTGAATGTGCTATGGGTCTGCCAAGCACCGCAAGCCTTCTTTCCATTGTATGCTCCTTTGAAATTCTTTATTTTCCGTTAGTCTCGCTCATTGCACGGTCAATGTCCCCGGCACACAGCAGCTCTGCGGCTCTCATGACCTTTGGCATAACGGAATCGATAGCCTCTCTGTCTGCCATAGAAGGAACACCGAGGACAAAATCCGCCATATCCATTCCTGCAGGTCTCTCAGCACCGACACCCACGCGTATACGGGGAAATGCATCTGTACCCAGCTTTTCGGTAATATCGCCAAGTCCCTTCTGACCGCCCGAGCTGCCCTTTGGGCGTACTCTTACCTTACCCGCGGGAATCGCCACGTCGTCTGAAATAACGATCACTCTCTCAGGAGGAAGCTTATAAAAATTTACGGCAGAGATGACCGCCTCGCCGGAGCTGTTCATAAAGGTCTGGGGCTTCATCAAGAGCACCTTGACTCCGGAAAGCTCGCACTCACCGCAAAGAGCCTTGTGGGAGGAACGGATCACCTTTACCCCCAGCTTCTCAGATATGTAATCTATAGCAATAAAGCCCATATTGTGTCTGGTAGCCGTGTACTTGGCACCCGGGTTTCCAAGTCCCACCAAAAGATACTCAGGAGGACCTGAGGGTGCTCTCTTACTCTCTATTTGCTTAAAAATATCAAAAATGTTTGCCATTACTTACCTTTCCTCTTTCAAAAAAAGAAAGCAAATTTTATTTTTTCTGAGTTGATCGAATAACACCCTATATTTTACAGCAAAGCGCTTAAAATATCAAGAGTATTTCTTTATTTAGGATTTGACAATCAGAGCACAAAATGATATAATTGTAAAAATGTACCGATATATAATATAATGTTATTAAAATAAATTTTAAGGAAAGTAATATGGTCCTCGAACAAAAAAACACAACAATTGCATATCGCTGTCCCGTGTGCGGCGCGGGTGTAATGAGCATGGTCGGCGTTTTCAGCCTCTCTGCCAATATGTTTAAGCTGAAGTGTTCCTGCGGCGGTTCACACATGGATATAAACGTACAGAGCGACGGCAATATCCGCCTTACTGTTCCCTGCGTGTTCTGCCCCAATCCTCACGTATATACCGTGTCAAGATCGCTGTTTTTCGGCAGAGACATATTTCTTCTTCCATGTCCCATCTACGGCATTGACGTCGGTTTTATCGGTCGTGAGGGAGACGTGTCAGTTGAGCTTGAGCGTACCGAGAAGGAGCTCAGAGAAATGCTTGAGGAAAACGGAATATCCGATCTCGATCTTTTCTCGGGAGATAATGACGAGGATGACGATCCTCTCTCCGACCCTCAGATATACGATATCGTAATGTTCGTTATAAAGGATCTGCAGGAGGCAGGCGACATTAAATGCTCCTGCGGCAACGGTCCTTACTCAATAGATATTTTTGACGACTGTATCAGAGTCACCTGTGACGAATGCGGTGACTTTGAGGACGTTCCCACCGACAGCACCATTGCGGCAAATGCATTTCTGCACGCATACCGTCTGGAGCTGACAAACCACAAAGAAGAAAATAATTAACAAGGAGAATATAAAATGAAAAACATTATTCCTTCCTTCACATCCGGCAAGTGGAGCTTATGGTACGCATTTGAGAACAAGAAGCCTGTTGCGACCTCCTCCGACGACGCCCTCACCCTTATGGCAAAGGCATATACCGATGCGGGAAAATGGATCTGCACGTTTGACGTTACTCCGGGTATGGACTACATCTTCTCCTTTGACGTAAAGCTTGAGCGCATTGAACATCACCGTGCGTGCGTAAGAGCAATAGCCGTATGGCAGGACGAAAAGGGTACTATGCTTCGCTGTGATTACGCGGTAAATGAGGAAAAGCTGGATGAGAATACTATCCGCCTTTCAAAGCATATCACCGCTCCCAAAAAGAACGGAAAATATAACAGTGATGCCGTTCAGGTACAGATAGAGCTTCTCCTCTGGAATACCGATAACGGTAAGGCAACATTTACAAACCCCGTATTCTGCGAGACAGAGCCTATAAAGCACCGCAAGGTCAAGGTTGCTACCACATACATCAGTCCCTACACCGAGGACGCAAAGACCTATGAGGACAGAGTAGCAAAGATCCTTCGTACTGCCGATAACGCCGGTGCGCTCTCCCCCGATATAATCGCATTCTCCGAGTTTATAGCTACCCGCGAGCTTGGTATGTCTAAGCCCGAGGCATCTCAGACCATCCCCGGTCCTCTCACCGATCTTCTCTCTGAGAAAGCGAGAAAGTATAACTGCTACATAATGTTCAATATGGGTGAGGAAGAGAACGGATTCTATTACAATACTTCCGTTCTTATTGACCGACAGGGCAATATTGCAGGTAAGTACAGAAAGGTACACCTCACCTACAGAGAGTGCCTGTCCGGAACTACCGCAGGCCGCGACTACCCGGTATTTGAGACCGACTTCGGTAAGATCGGCTTGACCATCTGCTTTGACCATTTCTTCCCGGAATCTGTCAGACAGCTTACCATTAACGGTGCGGAGATCGTTTTCGTTTCCACCGCAGGTGACGGATATATGCAGTCTACCGCACGTGCTCAGGATAACGGTATTCCCCTTGTTATCTCCTGCGTAAACCACGCAAAGGCATCCCCTTGGCCTCAGAGCCGTATAGTAGGTGCAGACGGCGTTATTATCGCCGGAACGATGGATGACTGCGGAGTCGCGGTCGCCACTCTTGATCTGGATGATCCCTTCACCGGATTCTGGTTCTCAGTAGGTCCTGCTTACTCAGTAAAGCACGATAATTATATCGCCGAGGCACGTCCTGATACATATCTGAAATAAATCATACAAAAAAGTTCATTTTGCAAGATTAAAACTTCAAACTTGTAACAAATAATTACAAAAACTAAAAAATCATAAAAAAATCATTGCTTTTTCTTACATATAAGTATATAATATAGGGTGCTAAACTACTTTTTTTGCATTTTTTGTTTTTGAGAATTGCATTTTTCGGCAAAAGAAAAAGCAGAAAGGTCAGGATCATAATAAATGGAAAGAATTACCGTAAAAGAGATATTTACTTCTCCTGAGGTGTATTCAGAAAAAGAAATAACTGTTGCGGGCTGGGCGCGTACCATCCGCGCAAGTAACGCCTTCGGCTTTATTGAGCTTAACGACGGAAGCTATTTTACTTCCCTTCAGGTAGTGTTCGAGGCTTCAAAACTTGCTAACTACGATGATATCGCTCATCAGAACGTAGGCTGTGCTCTCGTTATCCGCGGTAAGATAATTCTTACCCCCGAGGCAAAGCAGCCCCTTGAGATACACGCAGAGGAGATATCTGTTGAGGGCGCTTCTACCCCCGACTATCCCCTTCAGAAAAAGCGCCACAGCGTTGAGTTCCTCCGTGAGATCGCACATCTCCGTCCCCGTACAAATATGTTCTCCGCTGTTTTCCGTGTACGTTCTGTAGCGGCATACGCTATTCATAAGTTCTTTAACGACAGAGGATTTGTTTACGCACAGACTCCCCTTATCACCGCTTCCGACTGTGAGGGTGCAGGCGAGATGTTCAGAGTAACCACTCTTGACCTCGACAATATCCCGAGGACCGAGGACGGAGCTGTTGATTTCTCACAGGACTTCTTCTGCCGTTCCGCTAACCTTACCGTTTCCGGTCAGCTGTCTGCAGAGACCTTTGCTATGGCCTTCGGTAAGACCTATACCTTCGGCCCCACCTTCCGCGCAGAGAAATCCTTCACTGCCCGTCACGCGGCTGAGTTCTGGATGGTAGAGCCTGAGATCGCGTTTGCAGATCTCAGCGACGACATGGCTCTCTCCGAGGATATGATGAAGTTCGTTGTAGGCTACATCATGGAAAATTGTCCGAAGGAGCTTGAGTTCTTCAACAAATTTGTTGACAACACTCTTCTCGACAGACTGAATAACCTTGTCAGCGAGAAGTTCGGCCACGTTACCTACACAGAGGCTATCAAGCTTCTTGAGGAGAGCGGCTGTAAATTCGATTATCCCGTTAAATGGGGTATTGACCTTCAGACCGAGCACGAGAGATACCTTACCGAGAAGATCTTCGGACGTCCCGTGTTCGTTACCGATTATCCCCGCGATATCAAGGCCTTTTATATGCGTCAGAATGACGACGGCAAGACCGTTGCAGCTATGGATATGCTGGTTCCCGGTGTCGGTGAGCTTATCGGCGGCAGCCAGCGTGAAGAGAGACTTGAGCGTCTTGAAGATGCTATGAACCGCTTCGGTCTTGATCCCAAGGACTACTGGTGGTACGCAGACCTTCGCCGTTACGGCAGCACCCGTCATGCGGGCTTCGGTCTCGGCTTTGAGCGTCTTATTATGTACGTTACCGGCATCAGCAATATCAGAGACGTTTGCGCTTATCCCCGTACCACCGGCAGTGCAGAGTTCTGATAACACAAATTCAATTTCAATTAGGAGTTTTCCCGTATATGAACTATCTTTCCCTGGACGGCGCAGCGCGTAAGGCTGAGCTTGACACTCTCTACGCAGAATACAATAAGATCAAAGCAGAGGGTATTTCCCTCGACCTTTCGCGAGGCAAGCCCGGCGCAGATCAGCTTGACATAACAATGGGTATGCTGGGCGTTATCTCCCACAGTAACGACTGCTTTACCGAAACCGGCTTTGACTGCCGTAACTACGGTAATCTTGACGGACTTCCCGAGGCAAAGCGCCTTTTCTCCGAGCTTCTCGGTATCGCTCCCGAAAGAATATTTATCGGCGGTAACTCCAGCCTTAATATGATGTACGATACCATTGCCCGCGCTATGATCTACGGTATGGGCGAGGGCAACGAGCCTTGGTGCAAGCAGGGTGCCATCAAGTTTATCTGCCTCACCCCCGGCTATGACAGACACTTTGCTATCTGCGAAACCTTCGGTATCGATATGATCCCTGTCGAGCTCAGAGAGGACGGACCTGATATGGAGGTTATCCGTGAGCTCGTCCAGAACGATCCCCAGATCAAGGGTATCTGGTGCGTTCCTAAATACTCCAACCCCACAGGAACTGTTTTCTCAGATGAGGTAGTGTGTCAGTTTGCGGCACTTAAGCCCAAGGCTCCCGATTTCCGTATATTCTGGGATAACGCGTATGCAGTTCACGATCTCTATGATGAAAAGGTAGAGCTTGCCAATATATTCGATCTTGCAGACGAGTACGGTACCACCGATCACATTCTCTACTTTGCATCCACCTCTAAGATCAGCTTCCCCGGCTCCGGCGTAGCTCTCCTTGCTACCTCCGAGAAGAATATGGAGCAGATCAAGAAGATAGTATCTGTACAGACCATCGGTCACGATAAGATAAACCAGCTCAGACACGTAAAGTACTTCCAGAACGCAAAGGGTGTCCGCAGACATATGCGGCACCATGCCGATATCATCAGACCAAAGTTTGAGGCAGTTCTTACCGCACTCAGAGAGGATCTGGGAGATACCGGTGTTGCCCGTTGGACCGAGCCCAAGGGCGGGTACTTTATCAGCCTTGACGTAACAACCGGTTCTGCAAAGAGAGTCTGGAATCTTGCAAAGGAGGTCGGCGTAACCCTTACCGGTGCGGGAGCTTCCTTCCCCTACGGCCGTGACCCCTACGACAGAAACCTCCGTATCGCCCCCACCTATCCTTCTCTCCCCGATGTAAAGGCGGCAGCTAAGGTGCTTACTCTTTGCGTAAGAATTGCGGCTCTTGAGGATCTCATTGAGCGTGAGAAATAATAAAAAAAGTTAATAAAAAAGATCACAACCGCGGTTGTGATCTTTTTTATTTCTGCTACCGATATTACTTCTGTCCGTAGTATGCATTCTTGCCGTGCTTACGCTGATAGTGTACTTCAAGAAGCTCATTCTGCATAGGCTCCTTGCGGCCGAGCTGCTCGGTGAAGAGTGCCATTGCAGCAACCTCCTCAAGAACTACTGCGTGGTACACCGCCTGATCGGCATCCCTACCCCAGGAGAAAGGACCGTGGGAGCAAACGAGAGCACCGGGCACCTCCTTCGCTTTCTTGTCCTTGAATGCCTCAACGATAACGGTACCGGTCTCCTTCTCATATGATCCGCCAAGAATTTCCTCGGGGGTCATAGGACGGGTACAGGGTACGGGTCCGTAGAAGTAATCGGCGTGAGTGGTACCGTATGCAGGAATATCTCTGCCGGACTGTGCCCAAAGAGTTGCGTAACGGGAGTGAGTATGTACTACGCCGCCAACGTCGGGGAATGCCTTGTATATCTCAAGATGAGTGGGAAGGTCTGAGGAAGGGCGGAGATCGCCCTCAACTACTTTACCCTCAAGATCGGTAATGACCATATTCTCGGGGGTAAGCTCCTCATAAGGAACACCGGAGGGCTTTATTACAACAAGGCCGCTCTCACGGTCGATAGCACTTACGTTACCCCAAGTAAAGGTAACGAGACCGTGCTCGGGAAGACGGCAGTTAGCATCACATACTGTTTTTCTCAGTGCTTCAAGCATATTATCATTCTCCTTTTACGCCGATAAGACGGCAGTATTTTTCATATTTTTTCATATATATATCGTGTCGGCCTGCATCGGGGTATATAGTTTCTCTGAAGCCAACCATTTCTGCCGCAGCAGCGTTGTAGTCAGCGAAATGACCGGAGGCAACGGCAGAAGACATAGCCGCTCCGAGAGCACCGGGCTCTTTAGCTGTAACTGTTACTACCGGAATACCCATAACATCGGCAAACATCTGTGCCCAAACGGAGGAACGGGCCGCACCGCCTACCATTCTGATGGCACCGGGAGCTGTACGGGCGGAAAGCAGACGGCTGAGGTGATAGTAGTGGGAAAAAGCAACACCCTCAAAAACCGCTCTGAGGAGATGTACCTTTCCGTGGGACATATCAAGTCCGTCAAAAACTGCACGGTTTCTACCGGAGGAATTGGTTCCGTAGAGGAATGGTACGAACATTACGTCGCTGTCCTCAGGCTTAAGTGCATCTACCATATCGTCGATGAGCTTGTAGACCGAAACGCCCGCCTTCTTAGCCTCCTCTGCTTCCTTCTCCATCATAAGAGATACCAACCACTCAAGGTTACCGGCGGAGGTAGCACTGCTTTCCTCAATAAGATATTTTCCGGGGATGCAGTAAAGAGAGTTAAGGTTACCGCCGTCAAGCACGGGGGCATCGGCAACGTATTCGTTAATGCTCCAGGTACCGGTGATCATACAGATAGTATCTCCGTCAGTAACTCCTGCGGCAATTGCACAGGCATCAATATCGAACATACCGCCGCTGACGGGAGTACCTTCCTTCAGACCGGTAACGCGTGCGGCTTCAGCCGATACTCTGCCGCACAGCTCTGCAGAGCTGCAAAGCTCCGGCAGACAGTCAAACATCTCGGGGATACCGATAATATCAAATATCTTTTTATCGAACTGCTGTTCTCTGAGGTTCATCATACCGCTTCCGGAGTAGTCGGTAGTCTCCGCCCTTGCCTCTCCTGTGAGACGGAAGCGGATATAGTCCTTTGCCTCAAATACCCAGCGGATATTTTTGTAGCTGTCAGGCTCGTTGTCACGGAGCCATGCAAGAAGTGCGGTGGGCTGGCAGGCGATAGGACGGTGAAGGGTAAGCTCGCTGAGCTTATCAGAGGTACCGTCCTCTGACCATTTCTCTATATAGGATACTGCACGGCTGTCGGTAGATGCGATCGCATATCTTACAGGAGTTCCGTCAGCGGCTACGGGGTACAGTCCCTTACCGTGACCGGTACATCCTACACCGATGATCTCGTCGCCGGATATACCCGCCTTTTCGATACAGCGGCGGATAACGTCTGCATTTGCGGCCCAGAGCTGATCCATATCACGTTCTTCAAAGCCGGGCCTCGGGCTGTGAAGAGGGGTAGGTGCGGAAACAACTGCGATCTCGCGACCTTTAAGGTCGAACAAAGCGCATTTTACCGCAGTACCGCCATTATCTATACCGCATACGTAACGGCTCATTCTGCTCTGACCTCCTTATCAAGATATTTTCTCAGATAATCGTTTGCATCTGAGAGTCTCTCTCTCCAGTTTTCACCGCCGTCATACCAGAACTCGGCATTATAGCGGCGGACACCCATAGAATAAAGGGTCTTGACAGATCCCTCCATATCGACTCTGCCTTCTCCGTAGAAGAGATCGCGGAAGATACCCTCCTTTGTCTCCTTAAGGTGAGCGGCGACTATATTGCCCTCAGCATTTTTAAGATCGCCCAGAGGATCGTCGGTTCCGTTATGTATATTACCTACGTCGGGATATATCTTAACGAAGGGGGAATTGACTGCCTTAACAAAATCGAGTGCTTTTGTTGCGGTGTTGCAGAAATCATTCTCCATAGTCTCAAGAGCAAGGATCACACCGTGCTCCGCTGCCATTACGGCACTCTTTCTGAGGTTTTTAATAAAACGGGCTCTGGTCTCGGGTGATGGAGTCTCGTCATAATATACGTCGTATCCTGCAAGCTGGATTATTCTGATGCCAACGTCCTTAGCAAAGGTAATGGCATCCTGCATTATCTCAAGTGAGCGAGCCTCGATAGCGGGATCACTGCTGCCCATAGGATACTTGCGGTGTCCACTGAGGCACATTGTCTCAATAGGAGTACCGGTCTCTTCTCCAAGGGCACGAAGCTCACGGCGGAACTCAACAGGACTCTTAAGTCTTTCAAGACGGGCATCGGTCTCGTCAATGCTTATTTCCACAAAATCAAATCCGGCCCTGCCTGCCGCCTCCATTCTTTCCTTCCAGGAAAGCTCGGCGGGCATAGCCTTTTCATATATACCGAGACGGTAGTTCATATTTCTTCTCCTTTACACTTATAAGGTAGTTTGTTTTTATTTCTTTTCTTCCGGGATGAGGCATCCGCCGGGGCAGCTGAGCTCGCTGAGCTCACGTATTGCGTCGTGAAGAGCCTTTACCACCGGAGTATCTGCGGCGCGGTAATATACCTCCTTGCCGTTTCTGCGGCCGGTGATAAGGCCTGCCGACTTCAGCTGCTTTAAGTGATGGGATATTGCCGGACTGCTCATATTCATCATGGCAGACAGGTTTATGACACACTCCTCGCAGTGGCAAAGTATCCAGAAAAGTCTGATCCTGTTACCGTCGCTAAACTGTCTAAAAAGCTCTGACAGCATAAGAAAATGCTCGCCGTTTTCAAACAGCGGAATAATGTCCTCAGGGTGTTCCCCGTGGTCATGCGGAAGCTTCGTCACACTATCCCTCCTCAGTCAAAGTTATACATTTTAATTATATCACATATTATAAAATAAAAAAAGATATAATTATCAAAAATTATCCGATATAAATTTTTCTCGCAAAAATTCTCACGGTATCTTGACAAAGCACGGCATCGGTGGTATACTGATGCCATAACAATTAAACGATTGTTTAATTGTTTAATATTAGGAGGAAGCTGTTATGATCAAAATTTTTGATATTGAAGTTGACTGTGCAAACTGTGCCGCAAAAATGGAACAGGCCGCAGGCAAGATAAAGGAAGTTATCGGGATCAACGTGAATTTTATGACTCTCAAAATGACCGTTGAATTTGAGGAAGGTGCGGATACCCGAAAGGTTATGAAGGAGATCCTTCGGGTGTGCAGAAGGATAGAGCCCGACTGCGAGATATATTTCTGAGGACGAGTATAGTGACAAGAAAACAGAAAAAACTGCTTCTACGTATAATTGCCGCGGCTATAGTGACGGTATTGCTTTTCTTTATTCCGGTAAGCGGTATCCCGCGGCTGTTATTATATATGATCCCATATCTTACGGTAGGCTACGATATACTCCGCCGTGCGGCACTGGGAATAATACACGGACAGCTTTTTGACGAGAACTTTCTTATGGCACTTGCCACTGTAGGTGCGATAATTATTGCGGCCACAGACAGCGGCGACTACACCGAGGCGGTAGCGGTAATGCTGTTTTATCAGATCGGTGAACTGTTCCAAAGCTGTGCCTTTGGAAAAAGCAGGCGTAATGTTGCCGCTCTTATGAGCATCCGTCCCGATACCGTAAATATAGAGTCAGAGGGTAGAATATCAGTAGTGTCCCCTGAGGAAGTGGATATCGGAAGCATTACCGTAGTCTATCCCGGCGAGAAGATCGCCATTGACGGAAAGATAACCGAGGGACGCTCCTCTCTTGATACCTCCCCCATTACCGGAGAGAGCATTCCGAGGGAGGTAAAGGAAGGAGACAGCGTTACAAGCGGATGTGTAAACCTCAGCGGTGTGCTGAAAATACGGACCGACAGACAATTCGGTGAATCTACCGTCGTCAAAATCCTGGCTCTGATGGAGGATGCCGGCAAAAAGAAATCACGACCCGAGAAATTCATTTCGAGATTTTCAAAGATATACACTCCTGCAGTGTGTGTTGCCGCACTGCTTCTCGCATTGCTGCCACCTGTTTTCACACTTACGGTAAGCGGCAGAGCCGATTTTTCCGAATGGATATACAGAGCCCTTACATTTCTTGTTATAAGCTGTCCCTGCGCTCTGGTCATAAGCGTGCCGCTGACCTTTTTCTCCGGCATTGGCGGTGCAGGAAAAAAAGGTATTCTTATAAAGGGTTCCGGCTGTCTTGAGGCATTATCCCGTTCCGATACGGTCGTCTTCGATAAAACCGGAACGCTTACCCACGGTGTCTTTGAGGTAACGGATATTCACAGCGAAGCTTTGAGTAAAAGCCGGCTATTGTCCATCGCGGCTTCACTTGAAAGCTGCTCCTCACACCCGATAGCCAAGAGCATTATGAAAGCGGCAGAAAACGTGGAGAGCACTGAGGTATGCGACCTTAAAGAGATCGCCGGAGAAGGAATTGTTGGGTGTGTAAACGGCAGTCCGGCAGCTATCGGCAATATTGCTCTGATGAAAACTCTCGGTGTTTCTCTGCCCGATAATATACCTGAGCCCATCGGGGCGAGAGTGCACATTTCGTCAGACGGCAATTATCTCGGGTATATCGATCTGTCTGACAGGATCAAGGAAAGCTCCGCTGAGGGAATAGCAGAGCTGAAAAATGCAGGTATCAAAAAAGCCTTTATGCTTACCGGAGACAACCGTATTACTGCCAAGCGGATAGCCGACAGGCTGGGTATAGACGAAGTCAGGTATGAGCTTCTCCCCGGTGACAAGGTAACGGAGATCGAGAAAATACTGAAAGAAAGCAAGGGAAATCTTGTTTTTGTGGGGGACGGTATCAACGATGCACCCGCCCTCTCCCGTGCCGATGTAGGGATTGCGATGGGCGGCATAGGGTCGGATGCGGCTATTGAAGCGGCGGACGCGGTCATAATGGACGATGATCCGGGCAAGGTCGCTCTCGCTGTCAGACTGTCGAAAAGATGTATGTCCATCGTCTATCAGAATATTGTTTTTTCCGTTTCGGTAAAGCTTATATGTCTTTTACTCGGAGCGGCAGGTATTACCGATCTGTGGCCTGCCATATTTGCGGACGTGGGTGTGATGGTCATTGCCGTGCTTAACTCAATGAGAGCTCTTTGGTAACTGCAGAAGCATTTAATATTTGACATTCTCGTTTTTTTGTGATAATATTGAAGCAATAAATCATCTCTCATCACGGAGGAAAAAATGAATGAAAACAATAAAGGATAAACAGATACTGGTAGCCGCTGATATTGCGGGTGTTGCACTTAAGAATGCCATCGTTGACCATCTGGTCGGCAAGGGCTGGACAGTAACCGATATCGGTGTTAAAACTCTTGACGAGGAAAATCCCGAAATGTTCCACCGCATCGGTCTCAAGGTTGGCGCAAAGATCGCCGAGGGTGAGTTTGAGCGTGCTATGATCTTCTGCGGTACCGGTATGGGTATTCATATAGCCGCAAGCAAGTGCCCCCACGTTCACGCCGCAGTAGTTGAGAGCCCCCATGCAGCTCTCCGTGCCATTACCGGCAACAACGTAAACGTTCTTGCAATGGGCGGTCACTATATCGGTCACAATATGGGTATCGAGATCGCCGACCTCTTCCTTGAGAACAATATGGGCGACGGATATGAGTGGTGGCCTAATTTCTACGAGTTCCACAAGCTCGCATACGATGAGCTTGAGGCATTTGATTACGAGGAATTCAAGGCTAACGGCTTTGAGGTAAAGAAGCTCGGTGAGGTAGATCTCCCCGGCTGTGCAAAGCCCAGCTCCGCTAAATAAAAGGTCTGCATAATAAAAGAAGCATCCCGAAGGGATGCTTCTTTTATTATCTATAGTTTTTGCCTTTATCTGACTCATCGGAGTGCTTTACGTCACGCTCATCCTTGTCCTCTTCCTCATCGGGAAGCTCGTACCTTGTGATCTCAGCCCATTCAACGCGGCGGTCGGTGATCTCGGTTACCTTGATGTGAAGATTTCTGTAATCTACCTCAGGCTGTGTACCGTCCTGCGGAATTTCTGAGAAGCAGCTGAAGATAAGACCGCCGAGAGTGGTAAAGCCCTCTTCCTCTTCTTCCTTTTCAAAGGAGACGTCTATCTCCTCGCCGAGAGTATCAAGATCAACACTACCGGCTACCCGCCAGGTGTCATCGGATATCTTGACAAAGTCCTGCTGGTCCACGTCGTCAAACTCGTCGTAAATATTACCGACGATCTCCTCAAGAAGATCCTCCATGGTAATAAGACCGCTTGTTCCGCCGTATTCGTCAAGAACAATGGCCATGTGGAACTTTTTCTGCTGCATGTCCCTGAGAAGCACGTCTGCCTTGACGCTCTCGGGAACAAAATAAGGGCTGTAAATAAGGTCTCTGAGCGGTTTAGGCTCAGGAGATCTCAGATTAAGCAAAAAACTGCGTACACTGAGTATACCGATAATATCGTCCACATCCTCCTCGTATACGGGAAGACGTGAGAAACCGCTCTCGGTAATAACTCCGGTAATAGTATCAAAATCCTCTTCAACGGATATTGCGGTCATATCTGTACGGTGTACCATAATATCCGACGCAGAACGGTTGTTAAAATCGAAGATATTTTCGATCATTTCTTTCTCGGTGGATTCGATAGCGCCCTTTTCCTCGCCGATATCCACCATCATACGGATCTCTTCCTCGGTAACGTTCTCCTCGTCAGCACCCGGCTTTACACCGAAGATGCGACCGATAAAATCGGTAGATACCGAAACGAACCAGATAATAGGCCGAAGTACCACAGACAGAAATCTGATGATACCTGCCACTCCGAATGCGATAGGCTCATAGTACTTCATAGCAAGTCTCTTGGGAACAAGCTCACCCAAAACCAGAGTGAAATAAGAGAGAACTATGGTTACTACGATTACAGATACCGCCTGCATCGAGCCGGCGGCAAGTCCCATAAGGCTCTCAAGCTTAGGTGCGATAATGTCAGCGAAATAATCAGCCGCAAACGCACTGCCGAGGAAGCCCGCAAAGGTTATGCCGATCTGTATAGTGGAAAGAAAGTTTGTAGGTGACTCAATAAGCGGCAAAAGTTTCTTTGCTTTCTTGTTCCCTTCCTCCGCCATATGTCTTACCTTGTTGTCATTGAGTGATACGAATGCGATCTCAGTGGCAGCAAAGAATGCATTGATAAGTATAAGAACAATCTGCAGAATCAATTGCCGCCATAAAGGCCCAGCGTCCAAAATATTTTCCTCCTTGTTTTGCCCTTATTATTCAGTGGGCATTATTACATAGCATATATTATAAAGCATAATGTCGGTTTTGTCAACCGAGAAATTACTTATTTGAAGTCAGAAAATGACCGTCCGAAAATATATGCATACCGCAGTAAAAAAATGTTGCGACAAATATTTATTATGAGTATTGTTTTTTGTCAGCATCTTTCGATAGCACATGCGGTTATTATTTTATAATTCGTTTTCCCGGAATTTTTTACAGCATTTAAGAGCAGAATAGTCCTTATTTTTTCATTCCCTTCATCGACAGTTTAAGCGCCCCTGCGGTAATAAAATATCATCACAACAAAACAAACGGAAAAGGAATGACAAAAATGCAGACACAAAAGGAAAAGAAAAAAAGCTTTGTCGATGAGGCGGCCATGGGGGCAAAAAAACTCGTTGACCGGATTTTCACTGCTCTTGGCGGTGAGTCAAAAACAGAAAAAGAACAGCTTAAGGGGAGAGCCGTCTCTTTTCTGAAAGGGGCCGGAATAGCGGTATTCTCTGCAGCAGCGGCAGGTACGGTATCGGTATTTTCCGCTCTCCCATTCGGGCTTGCATACCTGTCTGCCGCAGGGAAGGCCGTTCCCTATACATACGTCGGCTGTATTGCAGGTGCATTTTTCTCAGGAGAGCAGACCCTGCCACACATGATAGCATATACTCTTATATTTATTTTGCGTTACTTTATCTGCCGGCTTCTGTGTCTTACCGAGGATGAAGAGCTGGTAGGCATAAAACGTCCGGTACGGCGCAGAGGACAGCGTATACCCACACGGCTCAGTATACCGATCCGCTTTGTGGAGAACAAAAAATACTTTGGCGAAAAAATATATCTGAGAATGAGTGTAGGCTGTGCCGCCGCCTTCTGTATCGGAATATGGCGGATAATCAGCGGCGGTTTTCTCTATTACGATCTTTTCGGTGCGATTTTTCTTATTGCGGTAACGCCTTTCCTTATATTTTTATATTCCGGACTTTTTTCCGCGAGAACAGAATCCGCACCTTATTATGAGGCCGGAGTGGCGGCACTGCTCTTTACGGCGGTGTGTACCCTTCGGGGAGCAGAGATAGCCGCAATGCGGCTGGATATAATTTTTTCCTTTGCGGTAACTCTTCTTGTGTCAAAGCTTGGCGGCGGTCTGAGGGGCGCACTGGCAGGACTCCTTATGGGAATAGCCATTGACCCCATTTCCGCTCCTATGTTCGGTATCGTGGGACTGCTCTCCTCTCTTCTGTGGAAATATTCTTACGCTTTTTCTCTGTCGGTGTCGATAGTTGCCGCACTTATCTTCGGTATATATTCGGAAGGGGCTACCGCCCTGTTCCGGTTACTGCCGGAGTTTGCAGTAGGCGGGGCGGTTACAGTCCCTATAGTTAAGGGCAGAGTACTGTCAAAGATAAAAATATTTGAGTGGGGAGTAGCGGAGTCTGACGCTCCGCCGCCGCTTGAAGAGATAATATGTGACAGCACAGACAGATTTTCAGAGCTGTCAGATACGCTGTCGTCAGTATCCGAGACCTTCAGAGTCATATCCGAAACAAGGTCTAAGCCCACCCCTGAGGAGCTGAAGAATATGTGCAGCGGAATATGCGAGAAATACTGTGTCAGATGCAGTATGAAGCCGCTGTGCTGGGAAAAGGACACCGATACCACGGTGGATATGCTGAAAAAAATTGCCGCCGTGCTTTACTCAAGAGGCAGAGCAAATAAGTCTGATCTGCCGGAATACATGCATCACCGATGCTATCGGTTAAACAACATAATCGAGGAAAGCAACAGGGGAGCGGCAGAACTGATATCAAGGTGCAAGTCTTCAAACAACGCAAGGATATTTTCCCTTGACGTAAGCGCTATGGCGGGACTTATTGACAGTGCTATAAAAGAGAAGGAAGAAGAGACGGGATATTCTCCCGAGCTGTCGGACAAGCTCAGACACGCTCTTGACCGCTCCGAGCTGTCTGCCGAAAGGGTGGGTGTGTACGGAAAAAGAAGGCACTACGTAGTCGCCTCCGGCATTTCGCTTGCAAGAACTAAAATATCCTCATCAGTGCTCCACAGCATATCACAAAATACACTGGGGGAGCCACTCACAGAGCCGGACTATTCAATTGACGGTTCAAACGTCAGCCTTACGATGAAAAGCCGAAAGACTATCTCCACAGAAAGTGCATCCGCCGAGAGGAAAAAGGGCGGCAGTGATATGAGTGGGGACAGTCACTCGGTTTTCGGGACCCGTGACGACTACAGCTACTTAGTCATATCTGACGGTATGGGCAGCGGAAAAAGCGCCGCAACCCTCTCACGGCTCTCAATCATGATACTGTCAAAAATGCTTACTGCAAAAAACAGCGTAACAGCCTCCCTCGGGATGCTGTCCGCTTTTCTCAGAGGAGAAAGAGAGGAGGGGTCAGCCACTGCAGACGTCTGCGAGATCGACCTCCTGCGATCAAGTGCGACATTTTACAAATGCGGTGCGGCGCCCTCCTTCGTGCGGCGCAGCGGAAAGCTCTTCAAAATAGAATCAAAGACCTTTCCGCTGGGCATCCTCGATTCACCAGACACAGAGAAGGTCTCTCTTGATCTTAAGGTCGGGGACGTAATTATAATGCTCAGTGACGGTGTTGTCCAGAGCTTTGAGGACAGCTCTCTGCTTCTGTCTCTCCTTGAAGAAGGATGGGAGGATGACCTTCCCGTTATGGCAGAAAAGATTGCAAGTGTTTTTGAAGAAATGAGACACGCCTACGATGATATAACAGTAATTCTTACAAGAATAAAGGAGGCTGATCCTGAATAAAATAAAATGCGGCGGAAATGCTCTGCCGCATTTTGTTTTACGTTATCGTTTTTACTTATAGCAGCTATTTTTTACCTTTTTTCTCTTGCTTTTTTTCTCTTTTTACCTTATAATCTACTCCGTGAGACTTAGTATTACCTCTCTGAAAGGATGTATATAAAAATGGAAAGAACCGTTGGTACCGTATCCCGCGGTATTAGAGCACCCATCATTCGCGAGGGAGACGATCTTGTTTCCATCGTATGCGAGTCCGTTCTTGCAGCTTCAAAGGCTGAGGGATTTGAGATCCGCGACCGTGACATCATCGCAGTAACCGAGGCTGTTGTTGCCCGTGCACAGGGTAACTACGTAACCGTTGACAATATCGCTGAGGACGTTAAGAACAAGCTCGGCGGCGGCCACATCGGCGTTATTTTCCCCATCACCAGCCGTAACCGCTTTGCTATCTGCCTTCGCGGTATCGCCCGCGGAGCAAAGAAAGTAACTCTTATGCTCAGCTACCCCTCTGACGAGGTCGGTAACCATCTCATCGATCTTGACACTCTTGACGCATCCGGCGTTAATCCTTACTCTGACGTACTCTCCCTTGAGAAGTACAGAGAGATCTTCGGTGAGAACAAGCACACCTTCACCGGTGTTGATTACGTTGATTACTATGCTTCTCTTATCCGCGAGGAGGGTGCAGAGGCTGAGGTGATTTTCGCCAACAATGCAAAGGTTATCCTTGATTATACAAAGGACGTGCTTGCCTGCGATATTCACACCAGAGCACGTACCAAGCGCATCCTCAAGGCAGCAGGCGGTAACCGTGTATGCACCCTTGACGACATTATGAACGCTCCTATAGGTGATTCCGGCTTTAACGAGGACTACGGACTTCTCGGCTCCAACAAAGCGACAGAGGCGACTGTTAAGCTCTTCCCCCGTGACTGCCAGCCCTTCGTTGATGCTATCAATGCATATATGAAGGAAAAGACCGGCAAGAACGTTGAGGCAATGGTATACGGCGACGGTGCCTTCAAGGATCCTGTAGGTAAGATCTGGGAGCTTGCAGATCCCATCGTTTCTCCCGCATTTACCCCCGGCCTTAACGGCACTCCCAATGAGGTCAAGCTCAAGTATCTGGCTGACAACAACTTTGCTCACCTTTCCGGCGACGAGCTGAAGACAGCTATCTCTGAGTATATCAAGGCAAAGAGCGACAACCTTGTAGGCTCTATGGAGTCTCAGGGTACTACCCCCCGCCGTCTCACCGACCTTATCGGTTCTCTTTGCGACCTTACCTCCGGCAGCGGCGACAAGGGAACTCCCATTGTATTTATCCAGGGTTATTTTGATAACTACGCAAAGTAAACCTTGCGTTGACAAAGCAAATCTGTATATAAAAACCGTCTGTCACTTTGGCAGACGGTTTTTTATACATAATCTGCCAGCCGCTGTGGAAAATTACTATTGAGTTTTTCACTCAGTTATGTTAAAATTATCCTTGTAACTCAGATGATCCCAAAAAGGAATAGAATCTTATGACTGTAGATATATCGGTAATATCAAACGTTGTGGCAATGCTGTTTACCATGCTTCTGGTGGGCTTCGGTGCAAGAAAGCTGGGCTGGGTAAACGACGTTACGTCAAAGCAAATATCAAATCTGCTTATCAAGGTGGCTCAGCCTCTTCTTATCATCAGCTCTCAAGTAAAGGTAGAATATTCGGTTGAGAATCTGAAAAACGGTGCCGTAGTCTTTCTTATCGGCATAGTTGCCCACGGTATCCTCTCGGTGCTTGCATTTGTCTCCACCCGTTTCCTTAGTGATAAGGATAAAAGAAAGATATGCGAGTTCGCTCTTATCTTTGCAAACTGCGGTTTTCTCGGTTATCCGGTAATGGAGGCGGTAATGGGTCCCCAGGGGCTCTTCTATGCCAGCATATACGTAATGACCTTTAATATCTATACCTGGACCTGGGGTATGGTCATTCTCGGCCGCGGGAGAGACGATATTAAGATCAAGCCTAGGAATATGATAATAAACTTCGGTACTATCCCCTGTATTCTCGGTCTCGGCCTCTACGTATCACAGCTTCCGATACCCGGCTTTATAGTTGACGGTATGTCCTCCATCGGCTCTACCTGTACCCCTCTGTCGGTGTTCCTCTGCGGTATGCTGCTTGCAAAGGTGCCATTCAAAAAAATATTTACCCGCATCTCGGTATACTACGTATCGGTACTCAAGTTGGTGGTATTCCCTGTTATTATCACCGCTCTTGCCAAGCTCTGCCACCTGCCCGACACCATGATATACGTAGCCGCTATAATGAGCGCCCTGCCCACCGCCGCAAACACCGTAATGTTTGCAGAGATGTATGACATTGAGCAGGAATATGCCGCTCAGATCGTAGGTACCGCCACCGCTCTTTGCGTTGCTTCCGTACCCCTGGTAGTATACCTGGCCGGGATCATCGTTGCACTGTAAAAATAATCATGACCACCCGTAAAATGAAATAGTAAAATAAAGGTAGACACATAGAAAACCACTATGTATCTACCTTTTTGTTATGGTATAATAAAATAAAAAAGGAGGAATAAAATGAAAAGGGGGCAAAGGAAACGGATATGG